>JBCBLF010000172.1:0-10286 GCA_038520475.1 Cyanobacteria bacterium J06627_8 | reverse complement strand
AATATTTAAAGTCTGTTGAGACTCTGTCTTGATAGGCATTTGCCACTCATGGCCATTGTCAGCTCCGCCAGGAGAAGAGAATTAGCCATATTAGCGATGCGCCAAGAAACCGAACGATATTCGGTGTCCTAGTCTAAATGGCTAAAGTTATTTTTTTAGAACCACCATACTTTTTAGAACCATCGAGCGGGAGAGTTCTAGAAATTGAGGCGTGCACCCAGTCCTCTAATGGGCATCTGCGTAGAGTTGGTTGTGTAGGACGCGGCGCGTTCCACAACATCATGCTTAACTCAGTACATATAGCGCACTAACGCATTTATTTGCCCCCTTGAACCCGTTGATTTAGCTTGCAGCCTAGGCGAGTTTTGACATGCCATCCAGCATCGACAATAAAAAGCGTCCTCTCTTGTTGCGGGTGATTTATCACCCGATGTTCTATATTTCTCTGTTGCTACATGGGTTTGTTTTTGCCATTCCTGGAACGCCAGAACCAGAGGTTCCGCCAGAGCTTGATCCAGAGGAAGAGCAAGCCGTAGAGATCACGATGCTTGATCCCATCATCGAGCCAGAGCCAGAGATCGAGCTAGAAGAACCTGAACCCGAGCCAGAGCCGCCACCTGCCGAGCAGCCGCCTCAAGCGGCACAGCCTCCTTTGCCAGAACCTGTTGCTCCACCCGAACAGCAAGCACCCCCTCCAGAGCCAACACCTGAAGACGAGCTACCAGTCTACGACCCATCAGGCGATCGCCAAAGAGTTGTGGACAATTTGGACAATGTTCAAGGTTACACGCCTGTTCAAGCAAATCAATTAAAGCTGTTTTTAGACCGCTCGGCCCGTGACCTCTTTTTAGCTGAAGATGATGATGGTAACCAGGCTCCCACATCGGGAATTTTTGGATTTACGTTGCTGAATGACATTAAGTTGGAGGGTAGCGGTGGAGTTGCGAGTTCGTTTGACCCGCTGACCCATGTACGATTCGACGCTGACACCATGACGATTGTTCAGCTCACGGGGCAGACGTATGGGGGAGGACCTGTCTACGAAATCCAAACCCAAGACGAGAGAGAGCCGGTGTTTTATGTAAATGCCGTTCCATCTGCTTCTGGCGGTTCGTCAACCGTCGTCTTCTATTGGGAATATAATCCTAATTCTCCACCTGATAGTGCGGCAGGAGACGCTGGAAATTCAACTACCTAGCTGGGGCATCTGATCGATTAAGCTAGACAGAGTCTTCTACGCCCATCGGATGATGCTTTACCCTGACATTCAGCCCTATCAGACAGGCTTCTTGAAAGTCTCGCCGCTCCACACCATCTATTATGAGCAAGTCGGGAATCCCAATGGAGTTCCGGTGGTCTTTTTGCATGGCGGACCTGGGGGTGGCATTGATCCGGTGTATCGTCGGTTCTTTAACCCTAAACAATGGCGCGTGGTGCTGTTTGATCAGCGTGGCTGTGGAAAAAGCACGCCCCATGCCGAGCTTCGGGAGAATACGACATGGGATTTAGTCGCTGACATTGAAACATTGCGATCGCATCTCAAGATTGAGAAATGGGCGGTGTTTGGTGGAAGCTGGGGCAGCACGCTTGCGCTTGCTTACAGCCAAACACATCCGAGTTCGGTGACTGCACTATTTCTCCGAGGCATTTTCATGCTTCGCTCGAAGGAGATTCGGTGGTTCTATCAGGAGGGTGCTAGCTCCATCTTTCCTGATGCGTGGGCAGATTATCTTCGCCCGATTCCGCCAGAGGAGCGGCACGATCTGCTTACTGCTTACTATAAGCGACTGACGAGCCATGATAAATCGACTCAGTTAAAAGCAGCACGAGCTTGGTCAGTGTGGGAAGCCAGCACAAGTAAGCTGCACCTTGATCCAGATTTACAAACTAAATTTAGTCACGACGAATTCGCAGCAGCATTTGCTCGAATTGAGTGCCACTATTTTGTGAACAAAGGGTTTTTGGAGTCTGAAAACCAGTTGATTCAAAACGTTGATCGAATTCGGCACCTACCAACCGTCATTGTTCAAGGACGCTATGATGTGGTGTGTCCAATGATGACTGCGTGGGAACTGCATAAAGCGTGGCCAGAGGCAGAGTTTACGATTATTCCCGATGCCGGCCATTCCGTGACTGAACCCGGAATTCAGAGTGCGCTGATTGAGGCGACTGACCGCTATCTAGTGACGCTGTCCTCCTAATAACCGGATGCGCATTCCCTCTGCAATTTTTTGACCTAGATATTCTGGAATCAGGTTCTCGTTGGGGCCCAGAAGATAAAGAATCAGACGTGTGCGCCCTCGCCAAACGAGCAAGTTCGCATTGACAACAAGCAAATCCTCCTGCCAAATGGCGTACATTACTTTGTAGAACAATCCAGGTTGGTTATTCGCCTCGATTAGCAATGCAGGGAGATGAAAGACCGGATCAACATAGAATTCTGTTTCAACTTGCTCAAGGCCCGAGTCTAAGTTGAATTCGACGGCTAGCATTTCTTCAACTTCAAATCGCCCCGCCAATGCCTCCCGAACAGCCCGACAGACGTTATCGGCAGTTTTGTCCGTTAGAGTTTTTCCTCCCCGAGAGACGATGAATTTGGTAAACACTAGCATCGGGGGATAGATTTGACCGTAGAGGCTCCAGCTATGGATCGTCAAACCATAGGCCGTGAGCACTCCGAAGATATCACTGAGCAAAAACGATTGATTACGGTACGCAAAATGGACCGCACTTTTATTGCCGTCTGGTTTGACCTCAATAACGGCCTCTCGCTTGCGATACAGCTGATAGGCTAGGCGTAGGTTCTGAAGCTGGATTTCACTACTGACAAACTGTTCATAAAATTGTGGAAACGCTCGGTTAAAGCGTTTAAGCAGTTCAATCGTAGATGACTTAAGGCCGACAGCCATACTAGGTATATTCACGAGAGAAGCTCGTCTTACTGCTGAGATACATGTCTTGAGAGAGTTATCTGAAGACGGAGCACCAATGATGTGTCGTCAACGTCTGCACTGTCTTTGATACTGCCATAGATTTTGACCCTGCCATAGATCTAGAGAACCCCAGAAGTTGTTGAAGTTTCCAACGCGGACAAAATATTTGGAAAGACGGCACGATCTGCCTCATACCCAAATGCAATTCCCCAAGTGCAATTCCTCAAGTTCAATTAACAGTGCGTCAGAGTCAGGCAGACGGCGATCGCCCTAACATGATTTCACTTAACCGTCTTTGTCAGAACGAATCATATCGTAATCGCATTTCATCTGCATGTGTAGAAAAGCCAGTGTTTCATCATCAATTGTTAACGTAATTGACCGTTTTCTAGACGTCACAGGTTCTCCAGAGCGCTTAAATCTCGCACGACAGTTGAGTCATATTCAGATGGCTTCTTGGCTGTGTGTGATTCATATTTATTGGCTTAATCTGCTGATAAACCTGGAGTCTGGCTAAGATAGACCATATACTACTAGTATTAGATTCTTATCGCGCTGTGCGCATTCATTAAGTACGGGTATCGTGAGGCGCGCTGTGCCCCACGATGATTCTTCTCTACTTAAGTGCATTGCACATTGCCATATCTCTAGGAATATTCCACGCACGAAAGTACGCCTGCATGGGTTTTTGGAAAAGTTTATTCACAACGTCAGATGCGGCGATCGCCGCTCAACCCTCTCCGACGACCACGTCTGTGTCGCTCCAGCAGTCTTCTGACCGCGATGAGCGAATCTTTTTTTCATCTGATCGCGACATTGATCTCTACGATCTTGAAGAATTGTGTGATGCAGTAGGTTGGTCTCGCCGGCCATTACGGAAGGTCAAAAAGGCGATTCAAAATAGTTTTTTAGTCGTTTCCATGTGGGAGCAACGCGGTAGCCGTCGTCGCTTAATCGGCTTTTCACGTGCGACCTCTGACCATGCATTTAATGCAACCATTTGGGATGTCGTTGTTCATCCCGATTATCAAGGCAAAGGGCTGGGTAAAGCCCTGATGAGGCATGTGATTAAGAAGCTTCGCAATGAGGATATTAGCAACATCACATTATTTGCCGATCCTCAGGTTGTCGAATTCTATAAAAACCTAGGGTTCATGCCTGATCCAGAAGGCATCAAAGGAATGTTCTGGTATCCCGATTAGCGGTGAATCACTTGACGAGCTTGGGCCTGCCACTGAGCAACGTCATCGAGTGATGGGCAGTGCGCTTTACTTTGCATCATCGCGACGTGGAGTTTCAGAATTTGCTGATGAAGTCGGGGAAGCGAGGTTTGCACAAGCTGCTGCGGTGACACAATCCCTGCATGGAGTAATACGCCACAGTAGACGCATCCAATGGCAGGTACCCGAGCTAAATCGGCTAGGGCAACCCATTTCTTCACTTGATTGATCGATGTTCGAAGCTGGACGGCGATCGCCTCTTGCTGATCAGGTGTCGAGGCATGTTGTAAAAGCTGCCGAGTTGTTCGAATGCCCTGTTGATTCAGCCCAGCCTGATGCTCTAGGCTCAGACCTGGAAGCTGTTCAATGGGCCAAGACTTTGATGCTGGCGTAGGTTGGGGGCGAGACGGCATGAAACGTCAACAATGAACAGAAAATGGGCTGTCGCCAGTTCCATTCGGACAAGACGGTGGGCCATTTGGCCATTGGCTAGGGAACCGAATGATACGTGGCGTCCTAGCCTAAATGGCTAAGGCTATGGCTTGCGGCACAATGTATAAGATTGCCCTGGTTGGCTCGAACACATGATCTAAGGCTAGCTCACTGTAGCGATATCTTCCATGCAAACCATAAATGATGTTTTCTCTTTGTTGTCGTTGTACCAACAAAGCACGTTATACTAGGCTGGTCACTACGGGATGTAGCGCAGCTTGGTAGCGCGCCTGCTTTGGGAGCAGGATGTCGCAGGTTCGAATCCTGTCATCCCGATTTAAAAAGATATTAATCATATGCTGACTTCACATCTGTGACGCATATGATTGGCAGTAAAAAACGCGAAGGGCGATCGCCCTTCGCGTTGCGTCTTATCAATACTCGATCAAAATTACAGTCAATGGCTGTCACAATCTAGTGCTTATTGCTGTGACACCTCGTTGAGTGCTGATTCAGTTGAGTGGTCAACTTATTGATGTGCATGAGAGGTTCGGTCTGACAAAATCAAGTAGAAGACCGGACACAATATACAGCTCGCTACCGTAACAACACAGGTAATCGCTAATCCATCCATCATTTCAGGAGTCATAATAGCAGGCCTCTCTTTTTCGATGTGTACGAGGCGCGTTCCTTCGGTTTCACCCTACTTCCGTCTCTTCAATCTTGCAACTAGCTAGTCGTTGCGAATAAGTAGTCAAAAATGAAGAGTGAACGATTTCGTTTCTGTATCTATAATGACATTTTTAATTATTTATTGCTACTTTCGATAGTTAAACCGTGTAGATTTATTGCCTGCGTTGAAATCTGTTTACAGTCGTTGTTTGCACGGTTATGAAACTTTATAGATACGCGCTACTTGAGGTGGGTTTGTGTGTCTAATCTGGCAAGTCATATTGGTTAACAATACGCTTTGCAAAATCAGGAACGTGATCATCTAACTTTTCTGGATGATGTCGTTTCACATAGAGATAGTTACGGGTGAAATGAGAGTCAATTGAAAAGCGAGCATATTCCAAGCCTTTTGGGCCGATGCGATCAATCACAACTCCCATCAGCTTGGCGGCCCACATTGGCAGCGTTACACCTTTGTCATAGGCCGGAATACTTTGTTGCACGGCTTGATGGCGATCGCCCCTTGACATGACGGGCTGTGTTTCAAGCTGATCCATCACGAGATCAAGCATTTCTTGGCCTGTTTGGTTGCGCACAGTGATCCACTGCCACCCAAATGGGGCTCCCATGTAGCCCACGACTAAATCAGCGAGTCCATTGACGTAGTCAAAGCAGCTCATGCAAGAGGGTGCAAAGACATCTTTGAGCTGATTCGTTTTCAGTCCAAAAAAGGGCACCATCTCAACCGAACCATCCTCATGCTTGAAATGGACCTTAAAATCTTGCATGAACTCATAGTGGACAACCGTCTCAGGAGAACGACTAGTCGTTTCTAAGAATTTCTGAAGGCCCGCGCGGCTGACGTTATCGACACAGGGTGTTCCCAACACGTAGAGCTTTTCGAGCCCAAGTTTATCTTCAACGGCACGTAGTGCCTGAATCTGACACCCTACTCCAATCACGAGTACGCGCTTCATGCCTGATTGCTCAATTTGCTCCAACACTGAGAGATTAGGGGAAAGCGTTGGCTTATTGACCCGAGCTGCAAGAATTTCTTCAGCCGTCCGCGCAACGATGGGCATGGGCTGAAATCGGTCTTCTTTTGTGTTTTGAACGCAGACGACTCCTTCGACGAGACCCTGTTCGAGCATGGCGATCGCCGTGCTACTCACAATTCCAGTCCACTGAGCACCTTCAATCGGCTTGCGTTTTCGCGCTGCCATCATGTCTTGATGGACCCCGAAGTAGGTTTCATCGGGAATATCTGTGCTGCGCGATCGCCCGTGTGTTTGCTGTTCAAGCTGAGGAAATTGTTGATTGATAAATGCACATGCCTCTTTGACGTAGTGAATGTAGTAGGTATCACACAACCCACATTCGCTACATAGTTCTTTTGCCGGACGAACTTTCCCTGGTGGCAGTGCTCTAGCTTTGTGATGAGACGCTCTCTCTTGAGGAGCAGTTTGCTGAAGGCGATCGTTAGATTCAGAGTGTTGGGAGGAGTGGGAATGGGCTAAGGTCATGCTGGGCAGAACAACGAACACATGGGTCTAACCATAGCGTAAAGCTCTTATCACCTGGACGTTTTCCACAGAAATGTTACGAAATGATTCGTAAGCCGGACAGTATCTACTCTTGCGATTGTGTCAACTCTATGGCTTGAAACGCTGCACATCGAACTGCTTGGTATAGCGCTACGCGCTTAATCCAAACCAGTATTGTTGAGGAAAGCCCCGCTCAGCGGGGCTTTCCTCAACAATACATGTCCAGACCTATATGCGTACTGCTATACCAAATCTTGCTTGAAAACCCCAAGATATAGTTTTAGCCATCTAGGCTAGGACACCGAGTATCATGCGATTCCTCAGCATATCGCCAAATAGCTCGTCGTCTTGTCCTAATGGAACTGGCGACGGCGATAACTTTTGATGGAATTCCCGCGATGAGGGAATTCCTTCAAAAGTTAAACCTGGTTTCTACTTCCGGATTTGATACAAGACCTAGAGCCAGCTACCGACCAAAACATAAGCTGACCAGAAGCGTGGGTGATTGAAATTTGGATTGTTGAGCATGGTTTCTTGCGCGATGCGGATCGCTTCTGCCCGAGAAATACCGGGCTTTCCTAGATTTTGATAAAACTCTCGCATGAATGTCACGCTGGCTTCATCGTCTAGGCTCCACAACGACGCCAACGCACTCCGCGCACCAGCACGAACGGTCGTTCCTGCAATGCCAAGCACTTCGCGATCGTCTCCAGTCGCTGTCCGGCAGGCACTCATCACCAATAGTTGAATCGGTTCGTCTGACACTTGACGCTCTGCCCCAAACAGCTCAGACATGTCATCAAGCTCGACTTTCCCTTGGGCATCCAAGATAAACGTATTGTCTCGGTCAGCTCCAAACTGCCCATGCGTTGCGAGGTGGACGACTTGGAAGGTTCGTTGATTAAATTCATCGTTAAACTCGTCCCGTTGGAATTCTTCTTCTCGCAATAGCACCGATCGGATGTCTGATGCCTCAATCATGTCGAGCTCAGCCTTAACATTCTCAAGTTGAGCATAAGTGTTTCTAAAATCGGGTGGCGGATTGACTAACCCCGCAGCGAGAACACGCATGCGACTCCGGTCTAAGGATTGAATGCCACTGACCTCCAGGCCAAGTACCAGATCAACCGCATAGGATTGAACCAGATATTGCTCTCCGTCATACAGCGCAGCCATGGGCACGTTTCGTAACGACCCGTCAAGGACAAAAATTAGGGTCTCAATCTGACTTTGCATCAACTGCTCATTGGCCTGACCGATGAGCCAGTCGTAGATGACTTTGCCTTTCTCTTCGATTTGCCGATAGGTGTAGACCCCCTGAAGCACCCGCCGAAATTCTTGAAGATAGCGTTCGACATCAGCTTGTTGAGCATAGACCGGAGCATAGTGAATCAGGTCTTCGCGTTCAGGAAGTTTGATGATCACCTCTAGGCGATCGCTCAAGATAATTGGGTAAATGACGGCCGCACGCTGATTTCTAGCCTGAATGACGGCATCAATCTGGAGTGTGGGTTCTAAGCAGGCCGATTGAAAGAAATTTTCTAGCTGCGCGACCTGTAGAGCTTCCATCACATCCCGCGCACGGCGAAGATTGTCTTGGTTGGTTGGCAGGATCGGTCGTTCACTGGGTGGTCCTTGGTACTCTAGACTCGGGTCACTGGCCGCTTCACTCGGACGTAGCAGCAGGTCAACATATTCTCGATAAATGGGCTCCACACTTTTGCGAAACGAAAACTTGACATCTGCATTTGCAGCAACCAAGTCAGACCGAAGCACCTGCAAGGTGTTAAAAGCTTCAGAGTAGGCATCCAGCGCCGCATTATAGTTTCCAGACGCCCTCAACACGCGACCTGATTGCCATTGCCATCGGTAGACAATGTCTTGAGCATTAATCGATTGAGATAACGCCAATGCACGCCGTGTTATTTCTTGAGACTCTTGCCATTGCTGGTTGTTTTCATAGAGTTCACCGAGATGGCCTAGCGCAAATGATTGAGCTCGCGCATCATCAAGCTCAACGGCCTGCTGATAGGCATCTGTCAACAACTGGGCGATCGCCGCCCACTCTGGCGATCGCTGGGGTTGGGCCGTCTTTAAATCCATTAAGCTCTGAGCATAGTTCACCTGGGCATAGACAGCTGGACGTCCCGGAGGCACTGCAGCAAGCTGAGCTTCGATCGATGGATATAGACGAATGGCTTCGTCCCAGTTCTCAACTTCAATCCATAAGCTCAGCAGGTTGAGCAACGCTTGCACTTGGGTGATCGGCACATTGGATTGAGCCACTGCTGCTCGATAATCGCTTGCGGCGGCGGCGATGAGTTGTTGATTGGTTTGGTTGAGCTGATCGGTTCGCAGAAACGATGTGGTGAATAAATCAATCTCTGCGCGGCTTGCATTGCCCCGACTCAGAAACGTTTGGGCGATCGCCTCTGAGTCGTTGAGCGTTTGCACGATGGTCAGACTGGCTTCTAATGACGCTTTGGCGTCCCCAACACTGCCAGCAACGCGCTGCGCCTCCCCTAAACTGCGCAGGGCAGCGGCTTTTTCAATCGAGTCAGGAGCATCCTCCAAGCTTTCTTTCAGAGTTTGTAACAGCGCGATCGCCTGCTGATAGAATCCTAGGCTTTGTAACGCTTGAGCCTGATTCACCCGACTCGTCACTGCACGCGTCTGCAACCCAACGTCATCAAATACCTGGGCAGACTGTTGCCAGACACTCACCGCCGACTCACCCTCTCCAACGGCCAGATAATAGCTGCCTTGTACATCCAATGCCTGAGCAAACACACCGCTCCAATCTGAAGCATCCCGCACGGCGTCTTCTTGAAGAATCGACAATGCCTGCTGAATGGCTTCATTGGCCGCTGACCATTGGCCTAATTGCTGATAGGTCAGCGACAAATTGCTGAGCACCACTGCCTGACCAACAGGGTCGTTTTCTAGTTCCTCAAGTGATGCTGTCAATTGGATGACTGCTTGCTCGTAGCGTCCATCTGCGTAGAGTTGCTGCGCTGTGGGTTCGACTTGCTGAGCCAGGAATTCCGATGATGAAGACGATGATGCGGCTGTTTCATGACCCGAAATTGCTACTGCCGGATGCCATGCATTTGCCGCGACACACAATACCGCAGTCAAAAGGGCGATCGCTCCATATCGTCCCAACGATTGGATCTGAAGAAATCGAATGTGGCTCAATCGTCTAAATCGTAGAATGCGCATCATAGTGCTAAACGGGTTGGTTGTTAGTCAAGCGCTAAATTACTAAGATTCAGGGTCTGAAAGACCAGAGAGGGATAAACAATCTGGCACGAATCGATGAGGGTTCCCAAAAGCAGCGGGGGCATCGACGCTTGCCATGAGTACAGTTTGCCCTTCAGCTGTCGTCACCCAGCCCTGCGCTTCAACGATGTCCCCAACCTCTGTCGAATTCGGCACGATGGATGATATATCAGGAGCTGAAGACAATGCATCGACTCCTGATA
>JBCBLF010000171.1:0-10338 GCA_038520475.1 Cyanobacteria bacterium J06627_8 | reverse complement strand
GGAGGCATTGGCTTTTCCCTAGCGAGCCTTTCGAGTTATTTCCATGTGAACTTATTGCCGTTTTCAGGTCCAACGGACCTAATCTTTATTCCACAGGGAATCGCAATGGGATTCTATGGCTTGATGGCATTGTTGCTGTCCAGCTATTTGTGGATCATCATTGTCCTGAATGTCGGTGGTGGATATAACAGATTTGATAAAGAAAATGAAGTCGTTACTATTTTTCGGTGGGGTTTTTGGGGGAAGAATCGGACCGTCAAGGTCGAGTATCCATTGGATGATGTCCAAGCTGTTCGGGCAGAAATTAAAGAAGGCTTAAATCCTAAGCGATCGCTCTACCTCAAAATTAAGGGAAACGTTGGTGTGCCATTAACTCAGGTTGGTCGACCGATTGCTCTATCTGAATTAGAAAACCAAGGGGCGGCTCTGGCTCGGTTCTTGAATGTTCCATTGGAAGGACTTTAGGTTGTCAAGTAGCTGACGATTCCAAAAGAGTTTTGCGGATTGGTTTTTCCATGGGCAAAATATGTATTTTTCCATATACCGCTCTCTATAGGCATCATCGCAAGAATCATTAACTAGTCATGGAAAGCCTTTAGGATGGGCATGGGACGGTTTTCTCTGACATGAGCATTAGGGTTTGACCAATCGTTAACAAGTTGGCGCAGACGATAGCGATAGCATCCGTAATTGACTGAACGTGTTCTTCTTTTTAGGAGAACGAGATACGTGACAGAAGTAGATTGAAGTGCAGGTATCGAGGCATGTTTCAAAAAAGTGAACATTTGATCAAAGGCCGAACATGGCTACTTGGCCTCATCATGGTGAGTTGCTTAGCAATGTTGGGATGCTCGTCTCCATCTTCGACAGCAACTACCGATAACATCGGTCAGGGGTTACCTCGATTGGATGGAGTCGCCACTGTTGCAATGGTTGTAAAAGGCGAAACGATCACAATCGAAGTGAATGGGGAAGACGCCCCCATTACTGCTGGCAATTTCGTTGACCTTGTACAGAAAGGAATTTACAACGGCGTTGCATTTCATCGCGTCGTTCGTGAACCTCAGCCTTTTGTTGTTCAGGGAGGAGATCCTCAGAGCACGAATCCTGCTGTTCCGATTGAGCAGCTTGGAACCGGGGGCTATATTGATCCAGACACATCATCACAGCGATACATTCCTCTTGAGATCAAGCCTTCTGGTTCAGATACGCCAATTTATAGCCAGACGTTCTCCAGTGCTGGCATTAATCAGTCTCCCGAGCTAACTCATGAGCGAGGTGCAGTTGCAATGGCTCGCTCACAGTTTCCAGACTCGGCATCGTCCCAGTTTTACATCGCGCTTGCGAGATTGAACTTCTTAGATGGAGAATACGCTGTCTTTGGAGAGGTGACTGACGGCATGGATGTGGTTGACCAAATTCAGCAGGGCGATCGCATTGATTCGGCGCAAGTTATTGATGGTGTTGAGAACCTCGTTGTTTCTCAATAGTTGCCTCTTAATCAAGTAGGTGCTGGAACTGCTTGATAGAGGAGTAGGTCTGTGAGTCGAGTCCGCAACGGCCGATTTACAATAGATCGAATAGTGAGTCGTGCCATGGTGCACTTCTCACTATCCGGTTGAATGAAATCCATCTGGTTCAGTCTCGAAGGATGAGCAGAATTCTAAAAGAATGGAGGTTTTGGACACACAAAGCGTGTTCAAAACCTCCATTCTTTTGTGAATGTTCTTTGTAAATGGGCGCTCAGAATGTTGTACGTGAATGCAAGGCACTTGGTGTTCGATGGGGCAGTTGAAATTTGCATCTGCTTGATCCCACAATAATAATTAGTCTGACACCGTAGTCGGGATTCCAGACCTGGCTACTGCTATTCCTACCCCCTTAACATTCCCCAGGGATTTGAGGGTTGTCTAAGGCCAGATCAGGTGACGTTCCCATGACCATGACATTAACTGAGCAGCAGTTAACCCGTCTTTCAAAGGCTGTATTAGATGGGTTACGACGAGCAGACCAACGTTGGTCCGCCTATAGAAATGACGACATTGATTCCACACCTGTTGTCTACTCCGGTTCTGAACCGTTGGAGTCAGTCGAATGGGATGTCATTATCTGCGGAGGAACACTCGGTATTTTTCTGGGTACTGCACTGGCCCAAGCTGGATGGCGCGTTGCTCTGATTGAGCGCGGAGTGCTAAGAGGCCGAGAACAAGAATGGAATATCTCTCGGAAAGAACTAAACGTATTCACGACAATGGAGCTGTTGTCTCACCAAGAGCTAGAAGCAGCGATCGCCACAACCTACAATCCGGGTCGAGTTGCATTTCATAAAGGGATCGAACTCTGGGTCGAAGACGTCCTGAATATTGGAGTTGATCCTGTTCAGTTACTTGAGACATTGAAGCAGAAGTTCATTAAGCATGGCGGAATGTTATATGAGCACACGGCTTTTTCAAAGGCAACCGTTCATCCCAATGGGGTACATCTTCAGGCTCAGCAAAACATTACCCACAGTGGAAATGCTTCTAACACAGATGGTCAATCAACGAGTCAAACGCCGCTCGACCTGAAAACACGATTGGTTATTGATGCAATGGGGCATTTTTCACCGATTGCTCGACAGGCTCGGCAAGGGAAACAACCTGATTCAGTCTGTCTGGTTGTGGGAACCTGTGCAGAGGGATACCCTGCACCGACAACAACAGATGAAACGGGTGACCTATTCGCATCAATCACACCCATCACAGATAAGTGTCAGTACTTTTGGGAAGCCTTTCCAGCAAGGGATGGACGAACCACGTACCTATTTACTTATGTTGATGCGAATCCTGATCGTCTGAGTTTGGAACAGTTATTTGAAGACTATTGGACGCTCCTCCCGGACTACCAAAACTGCTCGCTCGATGATTTAACGCTTAAGCGAGCATTATTTGGATTTTTCCCTTGCTATCGAGATAGCCCTCTTCAGCTCCCATGGGATCGATGCGTCGCCGTTGGAGACAGCAGCGGCAATCAATCCCCATTGAGTTTCGGTGGATTCGGAGCAATGGTGCGCCATCTGGAGCGACTCACGACAGGTATTCATGAGGCACTGCAGTATGAATGTCTGACAGCCGACGCTCTGGCACTGCTTCAGCCGTATCAACCGAATGTGTCAGTAACGTGGCTCTTTCAAAAATCGATGAGCGTTCAACTCTCGCAGTCACCTCCTCCAAATCAAATTAATTCGCTGTTGTCTGGCGTCTTTGAAGCAATGGAGCATCTGGGCGAACCCATGCTAAAGCCATTCCTTCAAGACGTGATTCAATTTTGGCCCCTTACTAAAGCACTTATACAAACGTCGCTTCAATTCCCATTGTTGGGATTGAGCATTGTTCCATATGTTGGAGTGGGTGAACTGCTTGGATGGAGCCGCCATTTCATGAATTTGGGGTTTTATACTGCACTGGCATCTCTTGCGCCGAAGATTCAACCTGCCCTCTCTCTTAACGCTCGGCAGCAGTATTACTGGAGTCGCTGGCAAGACGCTTGGACATATGGTTCGGGTTGCGACTATACGCACGACGTGAAAGGTTAGTGCTCCTGCTGGAGTGCTAACTGCGAAGTTATGTCTATCACAACACGCTAAGGTTAGAGCAGGTCATCGTGGGAATCTGACCTAAAGCATCGGTTTTCTAAGCAACACTTGTGAACTCAAGCCCAAAAGCGATCGCAGAGTGCTCCGCACTGCACGTTTGTGGCTAATTAGTGGTTACTACTTTAAAGGCAGACTCGACGGTGGATTTTTCATTTGCTCGGCAACAGTTTTACTACGAAATTAATCAACCAGACGACCAGATTGATTTAGCGAAGGCATCCCTATATATTGCTTTGGAAGAATATCCAGATCTTGAGGTCGACGCCTATGTGAATGCATTAGACACCATGGCTGACGACGTGCGCGATCGCCTTCCAGCAGAGTCTTATCCCTTGCGTATCATTCAGGTACTCAACCAATACCTGTTCACTGACTTGACCTTTTCAGGCAATGCTGAAGATTATTACGACCCAGATAACAGCTACTTAAATAGAGTCATCGAGCGTCGGACAGGTATTCCGATTACACTGTCGCTGATCTACCTAGAAGTGTCGAAACGCATCAACTTTCCAATGGTTGGAATTGGAATGCCGGGTCATTTCTTAGTCCGTCCAGACCATGGTGAGATTGAAGTTTGTGTTGATCCGTTTCATAACGGAGAGATCCTGTTTATTCAAGACTGTGAAGAGCGAATCCAGTCACTCTTCAATGGAAACGTCACTTTTCAACCAGAGTTCCTAGATCCAGTTTCGAACAAGCAATTTCTAGCTCGAATGTTGAGCAACCTGAAGATGATTTATCTCAATCAAGGTCGCATGAATAGCGTTTTGGCTGCCATTGATCGAATTTTGATGCTTTTTCCTGATACACCAAACGAACAGCGTGACCGAGGACTCATTTACTATCAAGCGGGACGATGGGTCGAAGCACGGCAGGATCTTGAAAATTACCTCCTCTGTTTGCCTCAGGCCCGTGATGCAGACTTGGTTAAACAACTGTTGAATCGTATTCAAACCGGCTCACAGTCTGATTGAACCAAATTGGTCTTCTTCTTGAATCCCCAATTTCTTCATAGCCTTTACTCAGTCGTGTGATTGACATAACTGACGTGTGAGCCGCCTGAAATTTGAGATCACCGAATGTGATAAAGCTCCTCTGCTACTCGTTTTAATCTGGCAAGCTGAGCTTTCATATCCTGGCGGGTCAACTGTTCCGCAAAGGTATGAAATCCAAACCGAATAATGGGATTAGGAATTCGAAATTCAAATCGATTGAGAAGTTCTGTACCCCCGCGATCGCTCGGCACGCATTCCCATCGATCACGTCCACGAAAGAACCCGTCAAACTGCCACACAATCAGACCTGGCTCCCGTTGAACCACCGTACTTTGTAGTGTGGGTTGAACAAGAGGAATCTGAATCGTAAAGCGACTTTTTCCTCCTAATTCCGTGGTCCATTGGCCCACTGGCTCACAGCGTAAGGCGGGGTTTAGCCATCGATGCATTGCTTCTAGATCTGTAAAACAATGCTCAACCGCGGTGGCACTGGCATTGATGTAAATAGAGTGTTCAATTATTTGGCGATCGCTCATTCTATGTTCAAACCAATCCGTGCAACCCATTGGACATATTGGTGGAACGCAGGTGCTCCAACTCAGTATCCAAATGTTCTGATTCTAAAATTATTTGATTCTAAAATTACTTTTGATTCTGGGAACGAAACCGTCCCGCAACAAAGCCGCGTTTCTTAAGATGCTTTGTGGAGCGCCCAGACACACGCTTCCGCCACATCCGGAAGCTTGATTCTTTCATTTCACGGCGCATGAGCGTAATCACCTGTTCTTCGCTTAACCCATATTGGAGGGCGATCGCCTCAAATGGTGTTCGATCTTCCCAAGCCATTTCAATGACCCGATCGATAACATCTGAGGATAAATCTATCTTTTTGCTCATAGGTACTGCTAAAGAAAATCGATAAAGCGTTGTGTTGATATGGGTTGATCCTAACTGATTCCTCGTCTGCAAGCAGTGAGGCAATCACGCCACATTCAGAAGAATAATTTTTCTCTTGGGGTTTACGTATTCACCTCAAAAAAGCTTATGTGTAGCGGACTTGCACCCATCCTGTGTCCGTTCGAAGCGCTCTTCATCCAAGAAGCAAATCGAGATATTGCTTTTCTCTCAAATTGATTCGCATTTGAATGTTTCGCAGAGTTTTGAGGAACTCTAACCAAGTGGGGCATTTACGGACGGTAGTCGCGCCAATCTAGGCAGATTAATCCGTTCTTACCCTTGCTGTGAGTCAAGCTTGACGCCTTGAGGCCCGCTATCAGGGTAGCCACATGCCAACAGATTCGCTACCTTGGCAAACGGTGATGGTTGACTCGATATTAGACACGTGTTCTCAGAATTCCTATTCCTATGAACTTTAAAGCCAACATTCTACTCGTTGACGACAATCCCGATAATTTAAGGCTTCTAGGAAAAATGCTAGAGAACCAACATTATCAAGTTCGCCGGACTGTTAGTGGAGATGCGGCGTTACGGGCGTCCCAAGTGCAACCGCCAGACCTGATTTTGCTAGACATCAATATGCCTCAGATGAGCGGATATGAAGTCTGCCAGCAACTCAAGACATTTGAGCAAACTGCTGACATTCCAATTATTTTTATTAGTGCACTCGATCTAGTCACAGATAAGCTTAAGGCATTTGAAGTGGGAGGCGTAGACTATATCACTAAGCCGTTTCAAGAGGCAGAGGTTTTAGTTCGGGTTAGAAACCAGTTAACAATCCAAGAACAACGTCAAAAACTCCAACAGAAAAATAATCAGCTCCAGCTTGAGATTGGGCGACGCCAGAAAGCTGAACAAGAGCTGCAAGAACTGAATGATGAATTAGCACGTCAAGTTAAGGCACGCACGGCAGAACTTGAATTGGCTTTTGAATTTGACGCGACTCTCAAGCGCATCACTGACCAGGTCCGAGACACACTTGACGAAGACAAAATTCTAAGCACGGCGGTCTACGAACTCGCCCAATCCATTGGAGTCCACTCTTGTAATGCATCGCTGTATAACTTGCCTGAAGACACAGCGACTATCATTCAGGAGTACACGACACGACCAGGAAGATACCATAGCCGGTTAATTCAACTCAACGCCTTTCCTGAAATTTATCAGCCACTCATGAACAAAGAGCCGATTCAATTTTGCTCTTTGCTGCCCAATCAAGATCGAGGATCAGTCGCAACACTGGCATGTCCCATTTGTGATGAACAGGGCGTGATTGGAGATATCTGGCTAGCCAATGATACCCATTGTGCATTTCATACTCAGGACATTCGACTTGTTCAACAGGTGGCTAATCAGTGTGCGATCGCCCTGCGGCAGGCCAAGCTCTATCAAGCAGCGCAGGCTCAAGTGGTTGAACTAGAGCGTTTAAATCGGTTGAAAGATGACTTTGTCAGCACAGTTTCTCACGAGTTAAGAACACCGTTGGCAAGTATTAAGGCGGTCTCGCAACTGCTCGAAGCGAATCTGTCGAAATGCATGCAAGCGGATTCTCAGCGACCACACGGTGAACCCGATAAAGTCAACCACTATTTGCAAGTACTCAGGGAGGAGTGCGATCGCGAAATTAAGTTAATCAATGACCTGCTCTATCTATCGGGTATTGATTCTGACGGAGACATTCAAGCACATGCCACGTTGGATATGAGTACCTGGCTGCCCTATCTTGCTAAGACTTTTGAGCAGCGCATTCAGTCGCACGATTGTCAGCTGAGAATTGACGTACCACAGCACATGCCTCATTTGACGACAAATATTACCTATCTTGAGCGTGTGCTGACAGAACTGCTCAACAACGCCTGCAAATATACGCCAGCAGGCAACTGGATTCAGATATCAGCTGACTCAGACCCATCGTGGCTTCATTTTCACGTAACAAACTCGGGTGTCTCGATCGCAGAAGATGAATATCATCGGGTTTTTGATAAGTTTTATCGCATCCCGAGTAACGACCCGTGGAAATATGGAGGAACCGGCTTAGGACTCGCACTTATCCGCAAGCTCGTAGAATCGATAGGTTCCTCCATTCACGTGAGCAGCACGACAAATACGACAACATTCACGGTTAGTATTCCATGTTCTGACTCGCTGAATGGTTCGACACCGATGGCTGCGATTCCTCTAGCAGTGAATTGAGGGGCGAAACGGTTCACCCAAAGACACTCAAGTTGAATTGCTGTGAGAGCTGCCGAAGAAAATAGAGGCTGCCAGCTGAGTTACCAATGGCATCTAAAGGGGGACTGTAGCAGGCGATCGCTCCTTCTCGTGGCAAAACCGATAGAATTGCCCCACTGACGCCCGATTTGCTCGGTAGGCCAACATCTAATGCAAAGCGGGATGATGCTTCATATAACCCACAGGTTGTCATTAATGCAGTTGCAATTCGGGAGTGCTGCATTCGAACCGTTGCCCTCGGTTGAGCCAATATCATGCCAGCCGCGGCCAGATCAGCAACGGTTCCGGCAAGACAGCAGACTCGTTCATAGGTATCAATCACATCACTCACAGAACAGTGTAGTTGTCCAGCATCACCTAAAAACTGGGCGATCGCTCGATTTTGTTCATTTGGCAACGATTTAACAGAAGCTAGCGTCTGATGATCAAGGGTAAAGTGAGTGTGGGCCTGGTGATTCAACCACTTTCGAAATCGTTCACACCGCTCTGAACCGTTTTGGCCTGGAAAGAGTGAACATAGAGCGATCGCACCGCTGTTTAACATTGGATTGCGAGGAAACCCTTGATCGGCTTGGAGTTGCAGTAAGGAGTTAAATGGTAGGTCTGACGGTTGAGTTCCGACTGTGCGAAAAACCCAATCATGGCCACAATATTCGAGGGCGTAGAGCAGCAAAAAAGGCTTAACAACGCTCATCAACGAAAATGTCACGTGCACATCCCCGACTGACACCGATTGGCTGAGTGGCGTGTCGATATGAACCGCAAACCAACGAGGGTTTGCTTTCGCAAAGCTTGGAATATATTTCGGCAAACGCCCTGTCGTGGCACACGAACGACTCGCTGAAACGAAACGTTCAACATCAGATAACGTAACCCGTCCAAGCCGAGAAGAGAAAACATTCACAGTTAAGCCAAAATCGATAAGGGAGTGCGGTCGACACAAAACTCTGCGCTCAGATCATCATCATGAGTCGCTTTCTGCATTAAACCTCAGTGATGATGATTGAATATTGAATCTCGATGAGGCCGCCCAAAGCGATGCCAAACCAGCATAAATCACGAAACTCAGTCTGCTGCAAAAACTTATCGTTTGTTTCATAGCTTCGGACACTTATCGCCATCCATGAAGCTGGAACCAACCGGCTCGATTTAAAACGTCCCATGAATAATCTTGCCCGGTTGTGTAGTAGTCGACATCACGACCGCTTTGAAGGGCACGCATCACACTGCCAAGACCTGCATTGTAAGCGGCGATCGCCCCTCGCAATAAATCCGTTCCCTGGAGTGATGTATTCCTATCCAGATAGGCGTAGCTTTTTGCCAAGACATCATCAATCGCATAGTCAATATTGTCCTTCGGCGATCGCCAGCGTCCTGAACGGATAAACGATTCATGGAATCGATCATCAATCTGCATCAAACCTCTACCATGACCACCATCACCGGTGCCTCCAGGGCCAGGGGGACTGAGCAGTCGCCCCCAGGCTGATTCCCGAGAACCGATGCCTGCAATGACCGATGGGTTCAACCAGCGATAGCGAGATGCAGCTTGCTCAACATAGGGACGATAACTGGTCGACGCATACGTCGGATCGAGGACCTCATCCAGATGGGGCTTATAGAGGCGATTTCCTTTTGAAATACCAGTACTGTAGCGGCCTCCATCATTTAAAACGTCGACGTAGTAAGCTGCCACAAATCCTTCTTGAGTTCGTCCATTTAGCTTTAGCCGCACTCGATGCCATGCGTCGAAGCCATTGAGATAACGACCTCCTGTCACTGTTTCAATTACCGAAAGTTGAGTCCCTTCTCGAACGCGCCCAAGTTCAACCCCTGAAATCGTCTTGTCTGAGCGAATAGCGATTCGGTCATCGGCTGTAATCCAAACGCTGGAGCTGATAACACCAGTGCCCCCTGTGGTGGGTTGTGTCGGTCGAGACGAGTTATCAGGTACCAAGGGATCACCAGACTGCCGCTCCCCGAGAACAACCGCGCGAGTCGCTTCACCCACAAGGTCTACAAAGTTTGCATTGGCTGCGACAAAACCTCGCGAATCGTCACTAACGACCCGATACCAGTCGCGATAGACCGAGTCCTTTGCAGAGGTGACTCTCCTCTTAATTTTAAATGTCTCTCCTCTCGATAGAACATCAACTGGCGCGTTATTTAGGGTCGAGGGGGTGTTTCGGAGGTTCAACGCCGTGGTGCGCACCCGCCCGGTTGGCGAAATCTTATCCAGACTGACATCAACAACAGCGGCCTCACGCTTTTCGTAATATTGAATGTAGAAGTCATAGCGCCCCGTCTTTGCAGGCGTAATGATTTGACTCCATTCCTCACTCCTGACGCTGCGATCGCCCCAATTATCGTTAAATTCTGCAAGGGTCTTCCCAGTCTTGGTGTTCCGAAAGATAAACCGCATGCCATCATCTGATGAGCTACTGATTCGGTAGAATTTGCCAGCGCGTAACCGAACACGAGTCCACGCTTCCATCGCGAAATAGTCCCGTTGAATGGATG
>JBCBLF010000170.1:0-10339 GCA_038520475.1 Cyanobacteria bacterium J06627_8 | reverse complement strand
GCCCCTTTACTTCACACACAACCCCCCCCTCCTATTAACTCCCCCCTGTCGTTTCTCTCCTTTTTACACTTTGTGTTGTTTGTGGCCCCGGCCCCCCGCACCCACCCCCCACAACTCGTTTCATGTAGTCGAATCCTAAAAAAACCGACAGCTTTCGTAGATTATCCTCGTTGCCACCATTTCACAATCGCTGTGATGAGATACAAGACAATTGCACAGCCCACGATGGCAGGAATAATCTCAACGCCTTGAATATCCCACAGTAGAAAAGGAAAGTTGAAACCATAGGCACTACGCAATTGCGCAATTCCCCACTCACCAACCCAAACCCCGGTTAGTCCGATCAAAACCAATCCTGTTAGCTTCCCCGGAATACGCCGAGGAATCAGAACATTAGCAACACCCGCACACACAATGGCAACAATGACCTGAATAATAAGCTGAGAAATATCCATGACGCACTCCGGTTCTTGTTCTGTTCATCAGCTGAATCAACCAGTACGGGTGCGATGGCCGCAGCCATGGGTCTTTAGACCCTTTTGTGGCAAACGACGTGCTAAATGGGATTAGAAGTCTTAAAGGCCAAAAAATAAGTCACCCGATTCTAGTGAATACAGGCCACATCCCTTGGCATCTGGATAAGGATATTTTTTGATACAAATGGGCGATATTCATCAGGTGACATTATCCGTTACCCAGCTCTTTCGACCGCTTGTAAGCCGCTCGAATCGCCTCGATAAATGCCGAACGTACAGCAGACGATTCAAGCTGAGTAATACCTGCAATCGTCGTTCCACCAGGGCTTGTCACCCGATCCTTGAGCTCTGCAGGGTGCATCTTAGTTTGATAGAGCAATTCAGCCGATCCTCGAACCGTTTGAAGTGCTAGTTGAGCAGCGATCGCCCGTGGCAGACCAACAGCAACGCCACCATCGGTTAGTGCTTCGATGACGACTGCCAAATAACCGGGACCTGAACCTGACAGACCTGTTACAGCATCCATTTGATATTCAGGAACCTCAACCACGTCACCAACAGCAGCAAAAATACGACGCGCACGTTCCACGTGTTCAGCTTTAGCGTATTGTCCTGGAGCGATCGCTGTCATTCCATATCCAACAATTGCTGGTGTGTTTGGCATGGCTCGAATCACAGGTTGACATTTAAATGCGGATTCCAGCTGCTGAATCGTCGTTCCAGCAAGAATCGACACGACTAACTGGGAAAGCTCAACATTCTGAAGCGATAGGCCATGAATAATAGCCTCAAATAGCTGAGGCTTGACAGCCAGCAGCAATGTTTCTGACTGGTGATAAACGACTTGATTCTCTGACGTTGTATGAACGCCGTACTCGGCCTTCAAATGATCCCGGCGACTTGGTTGAGGATCGCTCACAACGATAGTTGTTGGCTCATAAACAGCTTCACGAACCAATCGAGAGAGTAGGGCCTCGCCCATCACCCCACCCCCGATGACACCCATTTTGTAGATCTGTTGAGTCGACACCAGATTTCTATCTCCAGATAACACTTAAAGCAGAACTAATGCACGTCCGCTGCAGTTTAGTCCCAACTTGAATAACCTAACCATACGTGAAAATGCAATCGCTTCGCTGGGAGACGAATGTAGCTTCACTGCGTTTATAAAAGAATGAGAGTTTGGAGTATGCAATGCACGTCTCCAAAACCTCATCCACTGTAGAGTTGAGCAAATTATAGCTTTAGCCATTTAGGCGATGACCCCGAGCATCGTTCAGTTCTTTGGCACAGCGCCAAACGGCTCGCTACTTTCTCCAACTGGAACCGGCAACGGCAATACTTAATCATGACTCGCTCAACAACGCTCGCGTAAACTTTCAATGGACATTAAAAAGCTCGTTTCAGCAAAGCTGAAACGAGCTTTTTTCTTGCAAAATTTGCTTAAAGCGACCTAAGAATATACCTTGTGCCTAAGCCATCCGAACCTGTTCGGATGCCCATGCAGGCTCTGGAGATACTGATTGAGGAACCGGACGAGCAACTGGAATGTGCTGAGGAACTTCGTTCATGACGCCCATTTGAGTGCTGACTTGAACACAATTTGGCGTAAACAAGAAAATGCTCTCACCGATGCGCTCTTGATGACCATCGATTGCATACGTTCCACCTGCAACAAAGTCGACTGAGCGCTGAGCTTGATCAGGATCCATCAGCGTCAAGTTCAACACAACAGATTTGCGCTCACGGAGTGCACGAATAACCTGAGGCATCTCTTCAAATGACCGAGGTTCCATGACCATAACCTCAGACATTCCATTAAATGCACCCGGCATACCAATCACATTACCTGATGCACCAACAGGAGATTCACTGACTGCGGCACGATCCCTGAATCTGCGGCGACGCGGCATTTCTTCTTCAGGAACAGGCTGCACATGATCTTCTTGATAAATCTCTTGGTAGTCAGCACCCTCCATCTCATCATATTCATAGTCATACTCAGCAGGGTCGTTGAGGCCAACAAAATCTCTTAGTTTTCCAAAAATATTACTCACTGTTCATACTCCATCACGACATCGAATCCTAAAGCGCAGTTAATTAATGCTCAACCCTTAACTCGCGCAGCTAACTACCACCAACAAAAGCTAATCGAGAGCCTGAAAGTGTCAATCAACAACTGAACGACTCGCCCCTAACATTGAAATAAGTATAAGTCCGGCAACAAACAATTTATGCAGCGACGCAAAATTGTTTTTCAAAACACCCTGTTCAGCAGGAACCATATGATTTGCCTGAAATAATATACTGCAATACTCAAAAATTCAATGCTATGAATTCAATTGATATTGTAAATGTTTGAATCAAAACCCTCGACAGTTAATACGTACCCAAAGGTAGTGCAACCTATATTTCTAACCTTTCAAGCATCAAATATAAGGTGGTTTGATATTTTAACCTTAAAATTTCATTTTTTGAACGGCTAATTCTTAAGAAAATCACCTTTTATTCCTGTTGCTTAGCATTTCTGTTCACTGACTTAGCTCAGCCCACTGTATGGGTTCATCTCTATACGAGATATCCCAAACGGGTAATTAAGATATCGCAAGCTGAATCAACAGAACCCTATACGAAAGGACTAATTTTTATCCTCTCTCTAACGATTGTACTTAAGGGGAAACCCATTGTTTATTGGAAAGCCATGCAGAGTAAAGCTTTCCAATAAACAATGGGTTTCCCTAACAAATCAGTGTATTGCTATCTCTGTTGGAGAAAACACCTACAGTCGATAAGGTTGGTGTCATATTTTCGATAGATTTTGGGATCAGTCGAGACAGTTGATAGGCATAGATTTTAATATTGAGCTAATCTACCAGACGTCCACACAACACCCAGTCTTTAGTGTTGAGTTTTCTAAAATGCTTCAGAAGATAACACACCTACAAAGGTACTAACGATTTCCGTCATCGGCTGTTCTTGAGGCACTACTTTCGCGAGTTAGCGGCCTAGTATACTCGTTCTCCAAATAAGATACGTCCTGGCCGGATCATCGTTGCTCCAGCCTTTACAGCCAGCGAATAATCTGACGACATCCCCATTGAGATCTCCTCTAAACGGATATGAGCTAAGGGGGTCGATTGGATGGTGTCTAAGAGTTCAGACACTTTTGTGAAATAGTCGAGTGCTTCGTTAGATGAAAGTCCAAGGGGTGGAATCGCCATCAACCCACACAGGTTGAGATGGGCGCATTGATCAAGGGTGGGTAAATCGTTTAATAAGGCGTCGGGCTCCCATCCGTATTTATTGGGATCTGGGAGCATTTTAACTTGTAGACAAGCACGGGGAGTGTTACCAATCTCTTTGGCAGCCTGATTAAGCGCTTGAGCAATTTTTAAACTATCGACAGAATGAATCCAATCAAAGTGTTGAACAGCTTTTCTCGCTTTGTTGCGCTGAAGATGCCCAATCAAATGCCATTGGATATCGTCATAATCTTCTAGTTCTGATTGTTTGGCGATCGCCTCTTGAACGCGGCTTTCTCCAAAGTCGCGAATGCCTGCCTGATAGGCTTCTCTCATCGCTGACACTGGAACCGTCTTTGTTACAGCAATTATCTTCACCGTTTCAGGGATTTGCTGGCGAATGAATCGACAGCGATCGCCCACAGACAGTGTCTCAAACTGAATCATTGGAATGTTTGTTTATGCGTTTTCTGAAGCTGAAGAAATTCTGCTTGCGTTCCTACCCGACGTAAGGCCCGTAACCGGTTCTCAACAAGCATTCGAGCATCCGCACGACCCACTGGATCAAACTGAAATCCAGCAGTAGTTGATTTCACGACAAAAAATAGTCGCTGAGCATACAGCGTAGCGAATAATTCTTGGTCATCATCGATATCGCAGATACGATATAGCATTCCAAATGTTGGATGATTGAGATACGTTTCGTTCGCCATGTCAGCCTGACGCTTTGCGTGGGAATAAGAGTAGGGTGCAGTTAACGCTGCCTTAGAGGTTGAGATGTTCCAGTTCATGGTTCATGCCTCAAATAACGTTAATAGAGAACAGATGCTGTGGACGTTTCACGAAAGAAACCCACCAGCTTATATGAAGAGAAATGTTTGACTCAAACGTTGAGGACAAGCAAACGCTATATGTACTAGTCGCGTTCAATCTTATAAAGTGCTGGGCTCTAACCATCGTCATCCCCGACACCGTTGACTATTACGCAACGCGGTTGCAACTTGCCACTCCAACAAACCCATCAGCAACCTTTAACCGCATCTGGATGAAGAATGAAACTCTAACAAGATACGGACAGGCTAGTTACCAGAAACTCATGTCCGTACCATACAGCGTATGGTTATGAAAAATTTATTATTCAATCACTTTATGTGAAAAAGTGATGACACGCTACAAATATAAATTTTCTAAACCTACCGATTTGTCGTCGCACATCCGCCAAAAGAAATATTTTTGCTAAGGGCAAGTGCTTCAAGCTGTGCCTGAGCTTTCGACAGCGATTCGAGCCATTCCCGCATTGGCTGACTATCGGCAACAATGCCAGCACCGATTTGCCCCCAAATAGTGTATTGCCCCTCTCTGTTTCGCTCCTCCGTATCTTGCGTCTCGTTGTATCCATTTAAGGGAGGTGCAGAAGATGCTGGAACGGCGAGCAACGTACGAATCAGAATGTTCAGATCCAGATCACCGCGCCAGTCAATATATCCACACGACCCGTAGAATAGGTTTCGCTTTACAGGCTCCAATTCTTCAATGATTTCCAGACAGCGCACTTTTGGGCAGCCGGTGATCGTGCCACCTGGAAAGAGTGCACGAATCAGGTCAATCGATGAATGGGGCGATCGCATCGTACCCACGACGTTACTCACTAAATGCATCACGTGGCTATAGCGTTCAATCGTGAGCAACTCATTCACAGCAACCGATCCCCATTCACAAACTCGACCAAGATCATTCCGCTCTAGGTCAACTAGCATGATATGCTCTGCGTTTTCTTTGCGGTTGTCCAGCAATTCTTTAGCCAGGGTTTGATCATCTTCTCGCGTTTTGCCTCTCGGACGCGTACCTGCAATCGGTCGAGTTTGTACTTGAGCACCACGACGCTGCACCAGACGTTCTGGCGAACAGCTCATCACGGCTCCCCAAGGCGACTGCCAATAGCTTGCAAAGGGAGACGGATTGAGATGATGCAGCGTCTTGTAAATTGACCAGCTATCAGACTGGGTTGCGCTTGAAAACCGAAGCGATAGATTCGCTTGAAAAATGTCTCCGGCACGAATGTAGTTTTTTGCCTGGATGACAGCTGCCTCATATGACGATTGATCACATTCAAACTGAACCGGGGACTGGCCCGACGACTGAGGCCCGACCAGTTCTATCGGAGCTGTCAATGGTGAGGCGATCGCCCCATTTCGGTGATTCACCGTTGTGTCCCAGGCGCGTTGCAAATCAGCTTCCATTCGGTCTAGCGCAGCAGCCTCAGTAGCAGCGAGCCACAATCGCTGTGTCCAGTGGTCCAGCACCGCAAAACAATCGGGCACATACCAATAGGCGGGTGGAAACGGCAGGGGATCAGTCTTTAACGTTGGCAGCTGTTCAATTTCCCAGGCCACATCATAGCCGAGCCATCCCAGCCATCCTCCAGTAAATGGCAACTCTGCGGGACATGGCAACGCATCCAAGGCGGACGCCAACAGCTGACTCAGCGTTGGGAAGACCGTTCCAATTGGAGGAGTCCAAACCTGACGGTCTCCGTTGATGATGCGGGGCGGTCCGGCACAAATCGAGTACCGGGTCAGCGGCGATCGCCCATTGGTGCGAATGATGCTGTGGGATGGTGCAGGGCTTTCTAGTAGGGTGGCGATCGCCCGATCCGTCCCTTCATCCTCAAGGCTGGGAAGAAACAGGGCTTCAAAGATAGCGCTCCCGGTGCGTCCACGTAGCGGATGCGATCGCCAATGCCATGGCGCAAGCGGATGGATCGTCACCAAAACCTCCTATCCTACTGCCAGCCGAGTTGCCACAAACAGCACCAGGCCGAGCGCAGCAGCCCAATCGCGACGCCCCAACATAAATCGATGCCATCGAACCTGATGCGTCTCCGGTCCAGTAAACCCTCGAACATGCATCGCATTTGCGATCTGCTCTGACCGCAACAATAGGTTCTCAAGTAAACGCTCTGCCAAAATCAGCAAAATCTGAATCGTACCTCGAATACCTAACTTCTTCCATCGAATCGCGCGGGTACGAATGGAGCGAACGAGATTTTGAATTTCTTCGAGCACAAGAGGGATGAATCTCAGAGAAAGCGTCAATGTCAGGGCAATCTCAGTCACTGGAATGTTGAACCGTTTCAGGGGCTGCATCAGATTTTCGAGCCCCGCCGTAATTTCTTCAGGAGCTGTCGTTAGCAAAAACAAGTTACTGCTATAAAGTAGCGTGAACGTCAACGTCGAGAGCCGCACGGCTAGTTCCATCGAACGTCGCGTGATGTGAACACCAATATCCCACGGCTCAAAGACTGTGAAATCAACTAACACATAGCGATAGGAGGTCGCAGATGGCAGCCTCGGAATCGACACATCAACGTCTGGAGATTGGAAGGCTAATTCATCCATCGGTAATCGCATATGGTGAGTTGCGTTCACGCCATCTGGCAACAGCGCCGTAACCATCAACAGTGCGAGAGAAAAGAGGGAGAGGATAATCACCTGACGCCGCCAGACTCGAAAAGGAATCCGAGCGGATAGCGTCAAACCAAGCAAGACGACGACCATTGCAATGCGCCACGGTGGACTTGCGGCAATTGGCGTCAACAAAAACCCCAACAACCATAAGAATTTGATTCTCGCGTCAATGCGATGGAGCCAGGTCACGGGTTGCTCGATGTACAACCCAATGGGCAACGTACGCAATAAATCCATTCAGATACCTATAGCGAAAGGATGAAGGCAAAATGCAACATAGACCCATTCGGATGTGAGTTGAGAAAATCGAGATGGCCCAAACAACCGTCAGCTTGCGATATTCGTTGGTTGCCAAGCGATTGATTAGCGTTTGAGAACGAAGCTCCATCATCGAGCAACGTGTCCGTGTGCCACTTCTCTAGGGCCTATACCTTTGTAGCTCGATTTGCGCTACCGCGTTCCAAATCACGAAGCTTTTTCCCACGCCACACCAAGCGAATGGGCGTGCCTGCAAACCCTAACTGCTCTCGAAACTGGCGCTCAATATAGCGACGATAGCTTTCGCCAAACAGTTTGGGATCATTGATAAACAGTGCCACGGTGGGAGGGGCAGCTTTCACTTGAGTGCCGTAATAAATGCGGCCCTGACGCCCCTGACGAGTGGTGGGCGGCGTGTGCCATCGAACAGCCTCCTCCAACACCTCATTAATGACCGATGTGCTGACCCGTCGCTTGTGCTGTTCGGCAGAAACGTCAACCCGATCGAGAATTTTAGGCACCCGCTGTCCCGTTAGTGCACTCACGTATATCTTTTCAGCCCAGTGCAAAAAGTAGAGGCGATCGCTCAAATGCTTGTTGTACTCATAAATGGTGTGAGAATCTTTTTCGACCGCATCCCACTTGTTCACAACCACAACGCAGGCTTTCCCCTCATCTTCGATGCGACCCGCCAGCTTTTGATCTTGCTCCGTAACGCCATCCACCGCATCAATCACAAACAGCACCACATCTGAGCGTCGAATCGCCTTAAATGCCCGATTAATGCCAAAGAACTCAGGGCCGTAGTCTACATTTTTCTTTTTACGAATCCCGGCAGTGTCAATCAATCGATATTGCTGTCCCTCGCGCTCAACCACCATATCGATGGCATCCCGCGTGGTGCCCGACACTGGACTCACAATGGCGCGGCTTTCTCCCACAAAGGCATTCAGCAGACTTGATTTACCCACATTCGGGCGTCCCACGATCGCAATGCGAATCTCAGACGATTCTGGAATCTCACCCACCGCAGGCAAATGTTGAATCACCTCATCCAACAAGTCTCCCGTTCCATTGCCATGAATGCTGGATAGCGGCATCGGTTCACCAATACCCAGCGCCCAAAATTCAGCGGCCTGAGCCAACCCCTTATCCGGCGATTCGCATTTGTTGACTGCCAATACCACTGGCACCGAGTGCTGACGCAGCCACCCCGCAATGGTCTCATCCGCAGATGTGAGTCCCTGCTGACCATCAACCACCATAATTGCAACGCTAGCCTCGTTGAGCGCAGCAAATGCCTGTTCTCGAATGTAGGGCAAAAATTCTGTGTCGTCGTCAAACACCAACCCGCCCGTATCAACCACCAGAAAATCACGATCTTGCCAATAGGCTGGTCGATAGGTGCGATCGCGCGTCACACCCGGTTCATCATGCACAATGGCATCTTGAACCCCAGAGAGACGATTCACCAGGGTTGATTTGCCGACATTCGGTCGACCAACGATCGCAACAACAGGCAATGACATGGCAGTTCTGCGCGGATAGGTTCACGCGCGGTTAAGAGAATCATTCCGTAGGAGCGCATGGCCGTACGCCCCATACAACATTAGGATTGTCGATTTTCCCTTACAGCATGTTGTATTGCATCCTTTAGGGACAAATCATTTCGTCAACGCGTGGGACATCCAATCTTGCGTATAGACCAATCATCTGGGCAACGTGTCGGGGCAGACGGCCGTCTGCCCCGATGCCATATTTATGGTTTCTGATCTGCCTTCATAAATTTAGACTGGCAGAGACACGAATCCCAATCATTTGTATGAATTGCCCAAACCATTATTGTAGCGAGTTGAGCCGCAGAAATGAAATTATTTTTCAACGATGCTCTTAGACCAACCCCAAGCCTCACCCGCCCCCTATCAATGAGTGGCTGTTCGAAACCGGTGCATTTATTGTATGGGTATTGCCCTACAAAGTGCCCCAGGGAATAACCATCATGACTGGATTTGACCCCATCAGCCTTGGCATCGGAACGCTTGCTCTAGAAACCGTCAAAGCCACAGCGAAAAAGGAATCAGGTGGCACTCTCGCCAAATGGTTGAACAAAGATGTCGGCAAAGCAGCTCAACAAGCTATTTTTCGAGCGTCAGGCAAGTATGTCCAGAATTATGAAGAGCGTCACGGAAACCTGAAAGTGACCTGTATTCGTATGGACAAACCCATGCGACTCGATGAGATCTACACTGCCGTCCAACTGCTCGATCGCTCTGAACTGCGATATTTTGAATCCATTGATTCTCTGGAAGAGCTTTATCGAGAGAGCGGCAAGCGGAGCTTTGGCTACCGGAGTGACCGAAAGCAGCAAGGCATTGCAGTCGCCAATCAAGAGCAATACCTGATGGTACTGGGAGGACCGGGAGTCGGTAAGTCAACCTTCTTACGAAAAGTCGGGCTAGAAGTCTTCAAAGGGAAACACGGAAAATATAAACACGCTTGCATTCCAGTTTTTCTGGCTTTACAGCGATTTAATTCCAACACTGTCACGGTTAAGAATCTAATTGTAGATGAGTTCAAGACTTGCGGTTTTCCAGAACCGGAAGCGTTTACTGAGGCTCATCTAAAGCAGGGCAAGCTGCTGGTGTTGTTCGATGGGCTCGACGAAGTACCGCCCGCTCAACTTGACCATGCTATTCAGCAGATTCAAGATTTTGTAGATAAGCACAGCAACAATCGCTTTATCGCGTCTTGTCGAGTTGCAGCGTATAAAGGCGGCTTTCCTCGGTTCAACGATGTGGCAATGGCCGCTTTTGAAGATGACCAGATCCAGGACTTTATTCAGAAATGGTTTGGGTCAGCAAAAGACCAAGAAGCGGATACAGCGACTCACTGTTGG
>JBCBLF010000016.1:0-36973 GCA_038520475.1 Cyanobacteria bacterium J06627_8 | reverse complement strand
TGGCGATGCAATCATGGCCGTCTGGATCCATGAAGGTGAAGAAACGGTTAGTCAAAGCGAGATGATGGAGATTGCAAAGGCATTGAGGGATCTCCATAACATGACTGCTCAATTACATGAGCAATATCCACTGCCATTCCCTGTCCGAGTCGGTGCAGGGTTAAATACGGGATATGCAATGGTTGGTAATACGGGTACTGGCGATCGCCCTGACTATACCGCCCTTGGTGACACGGTTAATGCTGCGTTTCGATTAGAATCATCAACGAAGCAACTTGGGCTAGATATTGCCCTTGGTGAGACGGCCTATAACTATTTGATGAGCGATTCTGACTCTAGTATCTTCAAGCCGCACATCGTACATCTGAAGGGGTATGATGTGCCCACTCAGACCTATGCAGGAACGTTCGAACAGCTGGACGATTTCCTAGGCATGGTTAAACGCTGATCGAGTCACAAAATGATCTAAGCTGTAGACTCTTTAAAGCCGAACGCTCGATTGGATCGCTTTTGGAAATAACGCATTCATCACTAATGTCTGAGCTGCTGGCATGTGTCCATAGCTAAACACCATCGGCAGGCTTGACATTGTGGCTGCTCTAGCTAGGCGTGAGGATATCTCATCGACCATGTATGGGCTGCCGTAGATGGCTAGTCCAATTAGGCGATCGCTCGTTATGATGCCATTGAGCCACTGTCGAGCCGTGCCTGATAGCCCTGCGGAACCTCGGAAGGGGTTACCCCGTGCAAAGACTTGGAGCACGATGGGCGCATCACTGGCTTCGACGAACGCTCGAACATCGCCAGGAGAATGGCGATCAATCATTTTCAAGTCTGTATATCCATAATGAGTGGGAGTGGCGATCGCAGCAGTATGGTGACCTAGAAAGCTTGTGTTTAGGTGATCGTCTAGCAACACGATATTAACGCCACCTTCCACAGAGGCAACTGGACAATCTCCAGCCACGATCATCGACTGGGTGAGGATGGATGTTGCACAATCATTTGCTTCTGATGTGCTCAATGCGCTCCAATTGATGGATTGTGGGGGTAGTGTTTCCCATGCATGGGAGCTGTCGGTCGAGCCAGGAAACGGAGCAACACGCTGCTTTGTCCACCAGATTCGTTCAACCGAATCTTGGATACGCTGACTCGACAGGCGTCCGGTTTCAACCGCGTGCTCGACTGCATCTACAACACCGACTGGGTCAAGGGGCATCATCACCACATCTGCGCCAGCCTCAATCGCCATCACGGCTGCTTCATTTTTGCCATAGTGGTCGGCGATCGCCCCCATCACCAGCGCATCAGTAACGATCAGACCCTCAAAGTTGAACTCGTTTCGCAATAGATTGGTCAGAATGGTGCGAGAAAGCGTTGCTGGGCGCTCAGCATCTAGCTTCGGTAATAGAAGATGCGCACTCATGATGCTATCAACGCCAGCTGATATTGCCGCGTGAAACGGTGGAAACTCAACAGATGTGAGTCGTGTGAGGTCATGCGGCAGAGTGGGTAAGTGCAAATGAGAATCGATACTGGTATCGCCGTGACCTGGAAAATGTTTGGCTGATGTCAGCACTGCATGCTGATGTGCACCGTTGATAAAGGCTGCTGCAAGTTCCCCGACGGCATCTGGTGTGTCTCCGAACGCACGAACATTAATAACAGGATTGTGTGGATTGTTATTGACATCGACAACAGGGGCTAGAATCCAATTAATCCCTATGGCCAAGGCTTCTTGAGCTGTCACTGAGCCCATTTGTCGGGCGTAGTCAATGGCCTGTTGAAGATTCTGCTTTGCCAATTGGGCGATCGCCATCGGTGGAGGAAACCACGTTGCTCCGTCAAATCGTTGTCCAACACCCTCCTCGATATCAGCGGCGATTAAAAGTGGAATCGAACTCAGTGATTGAAGATGCTGGGTCCGTAAGCCAACCTCTGCTGCACTGCCGCCTAGCAAAATCACCCCGCCAATTCCAAGATCAGCAATCCATTGTTCAAGCTGATGATGAGGAGGCTCCCAAATCGGATATTGAATCTGGTGATCAAACAAGTGCCCTGATGCTCGCACGATGATCATCTGCGCAATCTGTTTTCTCAACGATAGAGTATCAACAGATGGAAGCGGTGGTTTGAGAAGGCTATGCATACGATAATCACTGGACGGAGTAGATAGGATTCACCATATCACTCATCCCAGGACAGTAGATGACTTGGCAAACGTCTCATCGGTACAGTGCCGCTGTACGCACAGATTAAATACGATGCGTCTCTCTAAGTACTGTGTGTTTTTCCAGAGGTTTGGACAAATGAGGGATCAGGATGATGCTGATGGTCTTCAGATTGACGTGAGCCGTTGACGAACAGCGACAGGTCTGGATCCTGCATTGTTGTCTTGTAACTGTCAATCAGCTCAATCGCTCGACGGACCGTCTCTGGAAGAATAACCACCAAAGATCCTTCGGAAGCCTCTTTGAGAGCGGATCGAATGGCCTCTGTTTCACTCAAGATGGTGGTATAGCGCATTTCTGGGCTAACCTCATGGATGCCTTGGATGATGAGTCCTGCAGCATTACCCCGCTCACGACCGCGCGTATCATCATCTTCTTTAACTAAAAGACGATCAAAAATCTTAGCCGATAGGGATCCCAGTGTTATAAAGTCTTCATCGCGGCGATCGCCAGGGCCACCAACGACCCCAATGGATTCACCCGGCCAATTCTTCACAAATTCACCCAGCGCTTTATAGCTGGCTGGATTATGGGCATAGTCAATTAGCACATGGAAATGTCCTAAATCAATGAGGTTCATCCGCCCAGGAGTCTGGTTGACGGATGCTTTGAACGTGAGTAACCCATGCCGAATCAAATCTATATCCATACCTTGAAGGTACGCCGTTAAGCTTGCAGCTAATGCATTAGCAATTTGGAATGGAGCTCGGCCCTGCATGGTTAATGGCACATTCTCGGCGCGCTCAATGCGAATCGTCCAATCTCCTTTGAGGAGGGAGATAAAACCATTCTCATAAACTGCAGCAATTCCCCCAGCTTGGGTATGCGATCGCACAATTGGATTATTCGCATCCATTGAGAAATAAGCAATGTTCGAATGAACACGATGTGCCATTGCAGACACAAGCGAATCATCTGCGTTTAAAACAGCGTAGCCATCAGGATGAACCGATTCGGCTACGACACTTTTCAAGTGAGCCAAATCCTCAACGGTCTCAATATCGCCAATGCCTAGATGGTCGGCTGCAACGTTGAGCACCAGACCAACATCACAATGGTCAAAGCCTAAGCCCGACCGAAGAATGCCGCCGCGAGCTGTTTCTAGCACTGCAATTTCAGTCGTTGGATCTTGAAGAATCACTTGAGCGCTTTGAGGCCCAGTGGTGTCTCCCTTTTCGACCAAATAATCTCCGATATAAATTCCGTCAGTTGTCGTGTACCCGACTGTTTTTTGAGTGTACTTAAAGAGATGCGCGGTCAACCGCGTCGTTGTTGTCTTTCCGTTTGTTCCAGTAATCGAAATGATGGGAACCCGAGAGGGTCGCTCGGGCGGAAACAGCATATTCAAAATCGGCTCAGCCACATTTCTTGGAATGCCTTGGCTCGGAGACAGGTGCATACGGAGACCCGGAGCCGCATTCACCTCGACGATGACCCCGTCCACGCTTTGAAGAGGTTGAGAAATGTCCTGCGTTACGATGTCGATGCCCGCAATGTCAAGACCCACCAGGCGAGACACCCGCTCAGCAATCCAGATGTTTGTCGGGTGAATGTCGTCCGTACGGTCAATGGCGATGCCGCCTGTGCTCAGATTTGCAGTGGCTCTGAGATAACAAATGGCCCCTTTGGCAGGAATAGACTCAATGGAGTAGCCTTGGCGATCGAGTAGCTCCCAGGAAGTTCGATCCACTTGGATGCGAGTCAACACATTATCGTGACCTTCTCCCCGCAGTGGATCTTGATTAGTTTGCTCAATCAGCTCTGAAATCGTTGATGTTCCATCCCCAATAACATGTGCTGGGACGCGCTCTGCAACGGCGACGATTTTATGGTTGATCACCAAGACACGATGGTCGCGTCCTTTATAGAACCGCTCAACAATGATGCCCTTTGAAACTTCTTTAGCTGCATCATAGGCTTCTTCGGCTTGTTCCCATGTTTCGATGTTAATCGTGATGCCCCGTCCGTGATTGCCGTCCATGGGCTTGATGACAATGGGATAACCTCCTACTCCGTCGATCGCATCCTGAAGTTCATCGAAAAAGTAGATGACATCACCCTTGGGAACAGGAACGCCCGCATTTCGCAACACCCGCTTTGTGTTTTCTTTATCACAGGCAAGCTCAACTCCTAGGATGCCGGAGTGACTGCTCAACGTCGCTTGAACGCGCTTTTGGAAAATCCCATATCCAAATTGAATCATGGCCCGAGCATCCAGCTCAGTCCACGGAATTCCCTGGTTTACCGCCTCTTGAACGATCGCCTCTGTACTTGGACCCAACGCATTTTGTTCTCGGATTTCACTCAAATCCTTGATGTCTTTTTCCAGTTCTTCAGCCGAATAGTGTCCAGTGGCGACAATGCTTTCGCACAAGCGGTACGCTGCTCGTGCAGCGTACCGGCCCGCTTGTTCATGCTGATACTGGAATACAACCTGATAGACACCTGGCGTAGCTGTTTCCCGAGTTCGACCAAAGCCAACGGGCATTCCAGCCAAAGTTTGCAACTCTAACGCAACGTGCTCCATAATGTGGCCCATCATGGTTCCTTCCTGAAGGCGCTTGAGAAATCCTCCACGACACCCGGGAGAGCAAAAATGTTCGACCAGGCTGGGCAGTACCTCTATGAGGCCTTCATAGAAGCCAGGGATGTCATTAGACGGACGCTCGGCAAGAGTTTCAAGGTCAAGCCTAATGATGATAAGACGGTGATGGCGGATGCTCCAGTAATTTGGCCCACGTAATGTCTGAGTCTTGAGGATTTTCATATCAATGCCAAGTCATTGGGCAGTCGTACAAGATTCGCATTAACTAATCAGTGTCAGGGTTGATCTAATAATCAAACTGTTCATAACGGACATTCTTATCAGCGCTAAGTGCACGGTATCGCCCCATGCATCAGCATTAAAGTGCTGGTTAGCGTTGACATTCCGGTAACGAATCACATAACGGTGTGTCGTCTACTTTCATCCAGCATGGTTCACGACGACACGCTTATTAAAGTTGTAGCGATCGCCATGCTTGAGAACATGTACCTTTAGGTTATGAATACTCAGCGGTGTACTTAATTCTGAATCTGCATAGGTTGAGCAGGTCAACTCTCCTGGGTCAACAACCGTAACGGTTCCTTGCCCAATGACCTGAAAGATCTCGTTCCCTTCAAACAACGCACAGGTATCTTCGTCAATCCCAATGCCGAGCTTATTTGGATGAGCTGACACCGCGCTCATCAGTCGAGCCATGCGATTTCGATTGTGAAAATGCTGATCGACGACGATTTCAGGAATGATATTTAGACCATCTGCTAAATCAACGAGGGAGCGATTTGGTGATTCACCGCTGCCACCTCCAGCAATCATGTACTCGCCCATAACGGCAGCACCGGCACTGGTTCCAGCTAATGCAATTTCGCCAAGCTGAGCCCGCATCCGAATTTTTCCCATGATGGAAGTATCTGCCATTAGACCACTCAGGCGCAGCTGATCTCCACCCGTCATAAACACCCCGGTGCAGGTATCTAAAAACTCGTGCCACCGAGACGAGGTACTTTCACTTCGCTCTCGAATGTCAAGGATTTCGATGCGCTTTGCGCCCATTTGATTGAAGATTGTGTAATAGCGATCGCCGATGATAGTCGGCTCTCGTGACGCACAAGGAATAATTGCAATCTCTGCCTTCTCAGCGCCTGAATGTTGAAAGAACGTACTCAGAATTAAGCGTTCGTGAACTTTGTCTTCAGCACCGCCAATCACCAGAATGACAGAGTCTTGAGTTTCGGGCATGCTGTCCTGCTTAGGTTGGACGTCCAATTGCAGCATGGAATCGCTCCTGGAAATGAACCGAGTCAATTGCTCCAGAACCTGACCGATGCCGGCACGACGCCTTGTCAGACTTTTTTCCAACTACAGTAACCCTCTCCCCACCAGTGTTTGTCAAACCAACACTTATTGTAAGGTAGCGTGACACCAAAATTGGATTCCAAAAAGGAGACTGTATCGAGCGTACATCAACCGTTTCGAAAAACTGTAAGGCGCATAACACTGCATCGGTGATTCCTTCTGGATGCGATAGGAGACTCAGAAAGGAACATAATCTTACAGCTCATATCTATTGTTCGAATTGGCGCATGATTTGATTCTTTGTGAAACTGGCCTAGCGGACGAGCGCCACAAGAATATTGAATGCATCCATTTCGAGAAACGGTATCACCAGCACATAAGCTGGGCTACGATTCGTCATTCGCTATTCAACGTTCAGGCTTAGCTCAAACCAATGGCTGTTCACCGAACAGAATTGAAACTGAATAGCTATCGAGTCTGGCTCTGGAAACAAAATATATACTAATCATGCCAAATCTTAACCAAAAATTAAGCACGCGTAAAATTAAATACTATAAAGCGTTGTCATGCCAACTTCAGCTATAAAAACGGAAGAGTCACCACTTTTCTTCCTCTAGGCGTCAGATTTGAACTTGGTGCGTGCTTGATCAGCGTAGAACACGGGATGGCTCGCTCCGAAAACAAACTGTAATGTAACTCGCTCTCTCGTTATCTATCCATCTACTGTGTTGTACCCGTGCGATTCGACATTATCACCCTGTTCCCGGATTTTTTTGCATCTCCTCTCCAATCGGGGCTGGTGGGCAAAGCCCTCAACAATGGAATTGCGACTGTTACCCTAACGAATCCAAGAGACTTTACAGCTGACAAGCATCATCGAGTGGATGATGAGCCCTACGGCGGAGGCGTTGGCATGTTGATGAAGCCTGAGCCGTTGTTTGCGGCCGTCGAGTCATTGCCCTGTTTGGCTGACCGAGACGTGATTCTGTTGACGCCTCAAGGGCAACCGATGAACCAGCCCCTATTCAAAGAGCTAGCGGCTCGTGCTAGTCAACTTGTGCTGATCTGTGGGCATTACGAAGGCGTCGATGAGCGGGTTCGGCAGCATTTGGCAACCCGAGAAATCTCCCTGGGTGATTTTGTGTTGACCTGTGGCGAAATTCCGGCCCTGACCTTACTCAATGGAGTGTTGCGATTATTGCCCGGGACAGTGGGCAAAACGGATTCCCTTAAGCTTGAAAGCTTTGAGGCAGGCCTACTCGATTATCCTCAATACACTCGTCCGGCAGAATTTCGAGGATGGAGCGTGCCCGAGGTGTTGCGTTCAGGCAACCATGAAAAAATCAATCAGTGGCGATTAGAGCAACAAATTCAACGAACACGCGATCGCCGTCCCGATTTATATGAGGCGTGGAAAAAAGACGCCGATCAGCCCATGGATTCGTAGACGAATGATTGAGCTATGATTTATCGACTAGCTGAATCCCGGATGGCACGATAGGCGTCACCCAAAGCTCTAAATCCGGATCTGGAAATTCAGTTCGAATCGTTGCGCTGATCTCCTCAGCATGGCTTTTTGTTTCAGCGATCGCAAACACGGTTGGACCCGAGCCCGACATCATTGCCCCGATAGGATTCTGCCCCAGAAGAGCCGTGCGAAGTGCTTCTACGGGAGGATGTTTGGGGAGCACTACCTTTTCCAAATCGTTGTGAAGCAGCTTGCCGACCTGCGCGATATCGTGACGGGTAATGGCAGACACAATGGGGCCAGAGTGAAACTGATGGTGGCGATCGCCTACTCCATCTTTGTCAGACACATAAGACTCCGAAAATGCCGAGCGATAAGCCTGATATGCCCACGGGGTCGATACCGACATGCTGTTGTATTTGGCAAGAATAACGTGACACTCATCTAGATTTGGCAAGGGCGCAATGCGTTCTCCGCGGCCTGTGGCGATCGCCGTTCCGCCAACGATGCAAAATGGAATATCTGAGCCTAAGGTTGCGCCCATTGTCTGCAACTCGGCTTGCGTCAATCCCAAGCCCCATAGCAAATCAATCCCCACTAAGACAGCAGCGGCATTGGCCGATCCGCCTGCTAGCCCTGCGCCGATGGGAATACGTTTCTGAATCTCGATCTCGACCCCACCATTCTGCTTCGCCGCATCTGGGAAGGTTTGCTGCATTAATTCTGCTGCTTTATACGCTAAATTACTTGCATTCAGCGGCACGTGAGGATGAGTGCAAACAATGTCAATACGATGGGTATCCAGCGATCGCACCGTTACACTATCGGCTAGCCCAATGCTCTGCATGACCATTGCCAATTCATGATATCCGTCAGGGCGATCGCCAATAATTTCCAGATAGAGGTTGATTTTGGCCGAGGCCGACAGCGTGTAGGATCGCATAACTTCTCGATTGCTTTGTCTGAAATACAACTGGGCCAAGCATTCGGAGATTTATCCGAGAATATCTGGACCATTTGATCGCGGCCTGAAAATCGTATTCGTACAAAATCCGGACGCGAGAACCTGATCAAGCCGACGCCAATTCCATTAGGACAAGCTGGCGAGCTACGTGGCTATAGCCAGCTGACCGAATGACTAGGTGACCGAATAATACGTGATGTCTTGGCCTAAATAGCTAAAGTTATGTTTCATCATCACACTGATTGATTCAACAATCGTCAGCCATAGTGAAGGCGTTATCTCCTTCATTCGAAAGAATACACGTTTTATCGCAGTCTGAAACGGTGTTATGTATCGCTTGGTAAGGGCCACGCCCCAAATCCGCACAAGGAGTGTTTATGGATTAGGGACATGGAAAAATTGACGACGATTTCTTGGATTGGCGCTCACGTGAATCCATCGAGGGTTTTGAAGTGATCCACCCTCTAAGATGACTTGATCAAACGCAACGTTATCTCTTACCCAGTCGGCAAAGCGCCGAGTCCCGACGCTCACTGGAATAATGTCAGCGGCATAGCCTAGCCGATGGTCACTCATGGGCACCCCACCTACTCTTCGATTCACCTGATCAGATCGAAATCCAGAGGTTACCGTCAGTGGCCCGAGAGCATCTCGGGCAGGCTGTAAAATCTGCTGGCACAGCTTTCGCAAATTTTCAATTTCAGCAGGAGATGGCGTATTGTCTAGCCCAAGACGATCGGCAGTGGTCGATCGAGTCATTTCTCGAAGCGTGAAGTTGCGACTCAGCCGAACCTCTTGATCGGTCACCGGAATCTCGGGCTCTGCAACTGGAGCCGGAATGTTTGCGAGCTCTGAAAACAATGCTTGAAGGGTTTCTTCTCTGGTCCGCAACCGCCGCCAAACCTGGAACATCCGAATGAGGGCCTCTCGTTGCTGGGATGTTGCCTGATAGGCGGCAGGAACCTGTTGTGTGAATTGCACTAGTGCCCGATCGAGGGTCCGCAACATTTGAAGCTGAATATCAGGAGACAGTGCATCTTGCTCAAAGACTCGTGGGTCGATTCCAAGTTGCTCTAACACGGTTTGTCGTGAGTCAAGACTTCGCCACAACCTTATTGCTTCAAGAACAGCGAGTCGCTGATCAAGCTTTGATTGGAAAAATAATGAGACGTTTTTAGCAAACAATAACAATGCTGGATCAAGCATGCTGAGATCAGCGTCTGTCTCCATTGCACTGCGTAGAGACGCGATCGCCGCCTCTCGCGTATCAAGCTGGCGCCATAGCTGAGTGAGTCTCAATAGGGCTTCACGCTGATGGGGCAATCCACCATAGAAGGGAGAACTATTCTGGAAAAAGTTGATGATCGCTGCGTCAATATCATCGTTTGACGGTAATGGATTGAGTAGCGGATCACTGGATAACGGATCACTAAACAGCGATTGAATGGCTTCAGTTTGAGTGTTCAAACTGCGCCAGAGGCGAATGGTTTCAAGTCCTGCTGTCCGATGTAAATTAGAGCCGTTGTAATACGTTGGAATCCGCTGAGTCAGTTCGATGAGTGGGCGATCTAAAAACGCGAGATTTTGAGCAACCTGCGACCCATCAAAGCGAGTATCAATATCTGTAAGATAAGCACCTTTGAGCGCTGAGAAATCCGATTCAGCAAGAGTTGCAGCGATAGGATTAGTGTTTGGAGGTGTGTAACCTGTTGCGATTGCTCGCAAGAAGCGATCGCTATAGTGCCCCCTCGATGCATCCCAAATGTCGTTGCCAGTTGCACCATCAAACAACAGCTGATCTGCAAGGCTACGAACGGTATTCGCTCCAAACTGAACCTGCTCTATAAAGGTATCTAACTGTGTGACCTCAACGAATGGCGATCGCGAGAGCCCCAGCCCAAATTCTCCGTCTGCGAGAATAGGTGTTTCGTGAACCGCATAAAGGGCTGCCAAAATTGGCTTATGAATTCCAGTGCGTGATGTTTCGATGAGGTACAGGTAATTGCGTTGAGTCGCAGTCAGTTTTGGCATGGAGGGCTGGCTTGAGGGTAACGGTATCAACTGTTCAGTCTATGTGGTTCTGCTAGGAGACGATAATTGGAGCATCAAAATTCAATAAACGCTAATTTTCCGCAAATCACATCGAATTCAGCCAAAATCTAAGGATTGATAGCGCCTTACATGACCTCTTTCCTGTGTAACGCAGTTACACCTGCCTTGAACACGGGAGTGTTCGACATGTCGCACCTAACGCTCCCGCGCTTGTCTACTAAACGCAGTTACACCTACTAGAAGATATATAAATCTTTTTCAACAGAAATCAGGCATCGTTCAATCGCATAGTGCCGGGTCAATGAATGCGCTCTTCAATTTGAGCTAGCAGCACTGTTTGGTCCTGGGCTGTATTGACCGGATAGCGCACCCAATCTCCTTCTGTTTTCAAATCTGCAAAGATGCCAGCAGGGTCGTCATGAAAATGTAGAAATGCAGATGATTTCAAGTAGAAAACCCCAGGTTTCTTTTCCTTGATCGGCGGACAGTGTTGGCGAATGCGATTCAACAGATCTGCCAACGCCTCTAAGGTTTCAGTATTCGCATGTTTCATCTTCAAGAACACCCTGGATAATCGACATAACGTGGGACAAAAGCATTGAGGCAACGGGTGAAAAATCTGTCATTAAGCCTGATAAAACGAACAGAAAACGCTGCTGTACCAATCAGGCAATAGGTAAAGCCGTATTGAGAATAATCGTTTCTACTTCTGATGGCGTTAGAGTTGGATTTGCTTGCAGCATCAATGCAACCGTTCCTGCCACATGGGGAGTCGCCATTGACGTGCCACTGAGTAAACCGTAGCGATCGCCCGGTAATGTTGAGGGAATGCTAACCCCAGGAGCAACGACATAGTTCAACGGGATAGAGCCAGCTTGATTTGAAAATCCAGCAATTTGGTTAGAGCGATCGCTTGCGCCGACTGCAATCCCCCATTGTTCAGCAAACTGCGCTGGGAATGCCGGGATTGAACTTGCCTCATTGCCAGCTGCCATCACAACTGTAATACCCGCATTAAAGGCATCTCGAATCGCTGCACGAACGCCAGGGGGCGGAGAGCTACCGCCTAAGCTGAGGTTGATCACATCAGCGCCATTATCAATCGCGTAGTAAATCCCCTGAACGATATCTGACACAAAGCCTTGCCCCTGATTATCCAGTACGCGAATGGCCATAATTTCTGCATCAGGGGCGACGCCAGTGACGCCAAATCCGTTCCGCTCTGCTGCAATCGTGCCAGCAACATGGGTTCCATGTCCGTTAAAATCCATGGGGCGACCATCGTTATCGACAAAATCCCAACCTCGGCGATCGTCAACATAGCCATTTCTATCATCATCAATGCCATTCCCAGCGATTTCGCCTGAGTTAACCCAGATGTTGTCGTTGAGGTCAGCATGCGAGAAGTCGACCCCGCTATCTAAGACGGCAACCGTGACACCTCGACCCGTTAATCCCCGATTCCAAACATCTGGCGAATTGATGCGTTCAGCACCCCACGGTGTTTCTGATTGCTGTCGATTGGTTGGTTGAGCAGCACCTCCACTTTGAATGACCGCACTCGATGCATTCAATTGGCCAAATCCGACCTGCGAATTAAATTGATTAGGAGCCGTGCTATTTGCGCTTAACGTCAACCGGTATTGAGCTTCTCCAGCAAAATGAGACACCCGGACAAAATACTGGCCTGGATTTAGAACTCGTGTGATGAACTCCTGCCGGGTTTGCATGTGACGACTCTCTTGAATGAGCGCACCAGAGCGATCAATCAGCGCGAGGTCTGCATCCGCAGTCAAATTATCTAGATTGAGTGAGAATAACCGTCTGTTTCCCAGAGAGAAACGATAGAAGTCTGTCCTGTCGCGGCTTCCAACGAATTCAGTATATGCAGCCGTTCCATTCACGACTCCGATGTTGAAAGCTGCTGCACGACTGTTCCCGACTGAATCGGCGGGCGCAGTTGAAGACGGCAAAAGGGGTGAGTTCGCCAACTCAGCATTCGCAGATGGATTGGTCTGTCCCGTGCCATTGTCAGCCCGTAGACTGAGCCGGTAGCCAGTTCGGGATTGACGGTTAACGGTTCTGACCTGAAAGATGTATGTGCCTGCCTCTAACGGTTGCCGAATTCGCTCTGACTGAGTTCCGCGTTTTCGTGACACGGCAATGCGATCGCCCGTTTCCTCAAAGAGCGCTAGCGTTGCATTTTGAGTTAATCGATTGAGCGTGGCTCGAAAAAGCCGCTTTCGTCGAACCGTAAATGCATACAGATCTGTTCGATTATCGGGTGATAAGCGACCAGACACCCGGCTCTTCCCGCCCCTCGACCTGAGCGCAGGAATATCGTCCAGATCAAACTCTTTTCGAGGATTTGGAAAATTCATTAGAGCTGACATCTAAAACTCTTCTTTTATAAAAGTGACGATGAATTTTGGATGATTGTGGCACTTTGAGCACCGGAATGTCTCAAAGCTATTGATCGAGATTCAACAACATCTATCATCATGTCTACACAAACACATCAATCATCAAATGATCATTGACCATAGACAAGACGACGATTTTGACCCGTAGATGCCAACTCAGTAAACGCCAACACGACGTCGCTAATAATTAGTTTTGGTGACAATGAACCTTCAGCTCAAGATCAATTCCAGATCAACCTCACTAAGAGCGGGGTGTTTCTTATCTATAGTGGAATTATCTGAGAAGAGCCTGAGAGCCCGTTTCGCGTCTAGTCAGCGTGAGCCAATCCCTCTCTAAACTCTTCAAATGATCTATCGCATCCTAAGTAGATTAGTAGATGTGAGGCTGGACATATCACCTTACAATAGGTAACGAATGTCATCGAGATACCTAAGAGCAGTCGAGGAGTAAAGCGTGTCAAAGTCTGGGTCATTTCTCCTGTTTGGTTCAACGGAAGCTTACAGTGGTAAATCGGCCGCTGTATTGGGCATTGCCTTCCAGCTCCAGGAAAAAGGACTAGATGTTAGCTATGGTAAACTTCTCGGAACCTGCTCAAAGGCAAAGCAAATCGGGAGTTTGGATGAAGATGTTCAGTTCATCGCTCAGACGATGAAAATTGCAGATGAGAAGCTACATCTTCCGTTGCTGAACCTCCAAAATTCTACGATTACTAAGCGCATCCTTGGAGAAGACACGACAGATTACCGTCAATTGTTGGAATCATATCTAAGCCATCAGCGCGGAGACGTTGCCCTTATCGAAGGCCCAGGCACTCTTTCTGAAGGAAAGCTATTTGGCTTGTCGCTTCCCGAAGCTGCGGAAACTCTAGATGCATCGGTCGTTGTGGTCTGCCGATACTCCTCTCCACTTATTGTCGATTCACTATTAGCTGCAAAGGAAACATTGGGCGATCGCCTCATTGGCGTGATGATCAATGATGTTCCAGACAATCAGCTCGACATCGTCAATAATTCAATTCTTCCTTTTTTGTCCAATCATGGAATTCCTACCTATGCGGTATTACCTCGCAGTGATGTACTGCGCAGTGTGAGTGTGAGCGAGCTTGTTAAGCAGCTAGAGGCTGAAATTCTTTGTTGCCCCGATCGTTTAGATCTCATGGTTGAGAGCCTGACCATTGGGGCGATGAATGTGAACTCTGCGCTGAAATACTTTCGAAAGGCGCGCAACATGGCCGTGGTCACTGGAGGCGATCGCACTGATTTGCAACTTGCCGCTTTAGAAACCTCCACTCATTGTCTGATTTTGACTGGGCATCTCCCTCCTACCGATGCTGTGCGTAGCCGCGCTGAAGATTTAGAGATTCCCATTTTGTCCGTTGACCTCGATACGTTGACGACAGTTGAAATTATCGACAACACCTTTGGACAAGTTCGCTTGCAAGAGCCCATCAAGGTTGAATGCATTCGCGATATGATCGCCCAATACTGTGATATTGACGGCATTCTCCAAGCACTCAGTTAATACCCTTGTGGTCTAGCTAATATCCTTTTATGCGTGTGAATGCATGATCTGCCCAAGTTCTTATGCCTATCTGGTTGGTATAGTCAGCTTGCCATGGGAAATAAGCTTTCGGTAAATAAGCGTTCAAGATAGAGATATAGTCCCTCACTTCCGTGAAAGTAGATCGTCACTGAATCTGAAGCCTGTTCAGCAGAGATGATGGTGGCACGATAATGCGGCGTTGCCAAAAAATTTAGCCAATCTGCCACTTCATTAAGAGAAACAGACAGCTTTCCTAACTGCTCACCATCTGTGCAGTCAATCATAAATAGAGGGGGTGTTCGCATACTCAGTTCCTCACGTAAGCGCGGTGCGAATTCGATGAAGCATGTGACCCAACCCACATGACTTTTTCTGTTCTTAATGCAGTTTTGTACTGCGATAGAGCTTGAATTCGAATGAAAGCAACATGCAGGCGTATATAGTTCATTTGAACTATTTCACGATATCACATTTCACAACTGGAGCAAGAGAACTTTATGCTTCGTGAATGAGTCTTAAGAACTGAACGATTGCTAGCACGTGTTGAGTTGCCGAATCGCTTACCCCATGACCCATGAGACTTGTATTGCTTCGCAAGAAATTGGCGGCGCTTAAATCGGTAAGATGTGCGCTTGTCGTGTTGGCTTGCACTACCGAGTGTGGGTATTTTTAGGTACGTGTCGTGTTTGTTAGCGTGTTTGGCTGATGGTGGCTGTGGCCTAGTTCATTCAGACAAGCTAAACGTGAATCTGAAAACACATCAATCCTGAAGACTGAGGACGTGTGATTTTCCACGTGCCCCGGAGGCTCTCAACCCTAGATGATTGCGTCTACCAACTGATGCGACAGTAACTTTAGACGAGCATATTCAACATGATATCTATTGCTTTTAATGTGAACAGTATGAGTCAGGCCGTGGTTGCGTCGTCTGCGATCGCCGACTTAGATGTCTTTAAATCAGTTGTATTAGGGATTGTTCAGGGATTAACCGAATTTCTACCCATCAGCAGTACCGCTCATATTAAAGCTGTACCGGTTGCTCTTGGATGGGGCGATCCTGGCGTTTCCTTCACGGCAGTCATTCAGTTAGGTAGTATTGCTGCGATTTTGTCGTATTTCTGGAAGGATGTCGTACAAGTGGTCACTGGTATGGCGCGCGCGATCGCCCAGTCTGACTATCAGTCTTCAGATTTTCGAATTGGCCTTGGCATCATCATTGGAACGTTCCCAATTGTTATTTTGGGGCTCATGATGAAGGTGTTCATCCCCGATTTAGACAATTCTCCAATTCGAAGCATGGGGGCTATTGCCATCGCCTCCATCGTAATGTCTGTGTTTTTGGCGATCGCTGAAAAGGTCGGCACCCGAAAGCGAAACTTAGAAAAGCTCGGGATGCAAGATGGGATTCTCATGGGAGTTGGACAGGCTCTTGCATTGATTCCGGGGGTGTCTCGCTCAGGTTCGACTCTGACTACAGGATTATTCATGGGCCTAGAACGAGCAACAGCTGCCCGCTTTTCCTTCTTATTGGGTATTCCAGCGATTAGCTTAGCCGGACTTGTTGAACTACAAGGTTTGATTGAGGATGGTGTTGGAGGAATTGGCATTGTTCCTCTAATTGCTGGATTGATCGCGTCAGCGATTTCATCGTATTTGGCGATCGCCTGGTTGCTACGCTATTTGCAGAATCACAATACTTGGGTCTTTGTGTGGTACCGACTGGGATTTGGGATTGCTATTTTACTGGGACTTGCAGTTGGGTTTCTAAAGAATTAGGACTGATATTCAGCACAATGCTCGAACTTTAGAATCTATAGACGGCACGATTGGGCAGTTTCCGCGCCGGAAAGAAATGAAGGATTAAGGGCTGTAACACAGCCCTTAATCCTTCATTTCTTTCTAAAATGGACAATTGAGTTCAGGACTAACGCAAGTTCTGCATATCTAGTGCATGAGTGGTAGCTAGTTGGCCACCGAAAACCCATGCATGGAGCATGGAGCGTACAAAACCGTCGCTATGCGGCGGTTGAGCCTTTTTCTTAAGCAAACACTTTGACATATGAGCCACGCGACGATTCAACCTGCCCTTGTCACAAACGTAATACCCGGATCGATTGCAGAGGAGCTTGGCTTTGAACCTGGAGATCGACTTGTCAGCATCAATGGTCAATGTCCGAGAGACTTGATTGATTATCGATTCCTTTGCGCTGATGAAGAGATCTCATTGCATGTCCTCGATGCCTCTGGAGAGACACACTCGGTTGAGTTTGAGAAAGAGTACGACGACGATTTGGGCTTGGAGTTTGAGACAGCCTTATTTGATGGGTTGATTCAATGCAACAATCGTTGTCCGTTTTGCTTTATCGATCAACAACCGCCGGGAAAACGAGAAACGCTCTATTTGAAAGACGATGATTATCGCCTCAGTTTTCTGTACGGCAGCTATTTGACGCTTACCAATCTTTCTCAGAACGAATGGGAGCGGATTGCTCGGCTTCGATTGTCGCCATTGTATGTATCGATCCACGCGACTGAACCAGATGTTCGTACTGGCCTCTTAAAAAACAAACGTGCAGGGCAAATTTTAGATCAGATTCAATGGTTCCAGGACCATCAGCTGCAAATTCATGCTCAAGTTGTGGTCTGTCCAGGGATTAATGATGGACTGCATCTAGAGCAGACGCTTCGGGATTTAGCGGTATTTCGGCACGGAGACTACCCTGCGGTGGCTTCAGTTGCGGTTGTCCCAGTTGGACTGACTCGATTCCGTCCAGCTGAGGATGAACTCATCCCGGTCACGCCAGATAAAGCACGAGAGGTGATTCGGCAGGTTCAGCATCTACAAAGCCAGTTTAGGGCTGAATTTGATTCAACATTTGCTTGGCTTGCAGATGAGTGGTTTCTGATTGGGCGGATGGCGTTACCGCCAGAGCAGCACTACGAAGACTATCCACAAATTGGTAATGGGGTTGGCTCAATTCATTTATTTCTCAAGGAATTTACTCAAGCTGCCTTACAGCTGCCCGATTGTGTCTCTCAGTTGCGCAAGCTGACCTGGGTGGTTGGAAATGCTGTCGAAGAGGCTTTTCAGCCCCTCCAGGCTCGATTAAACCAAGTTGACGGATTATCTGTTCAGATGGTGGCGTTGAACAGTCACTATTGGGGTCAAGAGATCTCTGTCACAGGCTTGCTTACGGGTCAAGACTTGCTCAACGGATTGAAAGGACGAGATCTGGGTGATGGAATTCTTCTCCCATCTTTGATGCTGAAGCACGATGCGTCTTGCTTCTTAGACGACATGACAGTAGAGACTCTAGCGCAGAAACTGAATACAGACATTTGGCCAATTCACAGTGCTCATGATCTGATTCAACGGGCCTGTGCGGTTGTTTCAAACACTTGATCCCTGACTGAATCTGGGTATTCTCCTGATTGATTTTACAGCTCGTGAAAATATAAGTGATGAGATTACAACGCAGAGGTACGGGGAATGGTTTTGGGCAAGGAGAGGTCCTATTCTCATCAGGGTATGGCATGGTGGTCTAACTCTACGCTTTCTGCTGCTCGTTTAGAACAGGATAAAAATGGACGCCATGGAGATTCTTCTTCTCAGCCGGCACGACCTCTTCTCAACTCTAGTACGAAGGCTCTAACCATTTCTGACCGCTCGGTGTTTGATGCATCGTCTAGCGATAAAAACCTATCTTGTTCGGATGAATGGACGTGTGATAGGTCCCATCAATCAGCCCTCTCTGTTATGCGAGATCCCACCTTGATTGACGCAGATAAGGAGATTGAGTTTGATGCTGCTGGGTATTGGCATGATGAGCAGAGTGATGAGTATTCTAACTGTCGTGATGAACGCTCTGATACACCGAATTCACACGCTCAGTCAGCTCAGTCAGACGAATTACCGATCGCCTTTATTCCACCTGCTCATCAGTGGCAGAAATCAGTGAAACCAATTGCTTTGGTTGGTGGAGTTGCGATCGCCTCTGCCGCTGGATTAGGCTACCTCGAAACGCTACAGCCAAATTTTGAGGGCAGTATTCGACTGGCTGCGCAGCCAGTCGAATCCGCATCTGATGATGAGGTCGAGTTGGTATCTCTTACCGATGCATCGACGGCGATCGCCGCCCCAGAATCTCTCTCACAACCATCATTTAGTATCTCAGAGCATACTCGATATCTCGAAGCAGCCATTGTCCCTCAGGCCCTCGCTGAGCTGCAAGCTCAGGGCATGATGTTGAACCAATCCAATGTCTTAAAGAACCTCGAAATTGAACAACATCGTTCAGGTGTTGTGGAAATTTCATACCAGGCGAAACACGCTGAAGAGGTTAATGATGTGCTTCGGGCGATCGCCGACACCTATGAGGCTTCATCCGATCAATGTCAAACTCAGTCTTGTCTGAGTGCTGATTACATCCAAACCCAGATCCGCTATACCGAACGCACACTTGAGCAACAGAAAGCAGTCCTTCATGCATTTCAAGAACAACATCAGCTCACTGATGGGTCTCAACATCATCACGATTTTGAGAACAAAGCCCGACAGTTTTCGCGGACTCAGCATGATCTAGAGCAGGAGTTACTTGTTGCACAGACTCAGTTGTCAGAACACTATGCTGCTCTTGGCCTTGACCCCAGTGCTCAACAAGCAGAAGAGATGCTTGCACAATCTGCTAATTATCAGAGGCTCATTTCAGAATGGAAGGCGATTGACCGTCAGATTGTTGGCGAGCTAATCACACCACTAGATGACGCTTCTCGAACAGCGTTGACCCGCGAATATGAAGAGCTGAGTCAACAGCTCTACCGGGATATTCACCGCTTTGTTCAAAATGTGACGTTGCACGACTTGACGACGTCTGACCTCTGGTATGCCATTTTGGAGAATCCTCAGCGAGCTGATCGAATTGAAGATTGGCTCAATCAGGCTCAGCTTTTGGAATTGCTATCCATTCGACATAAAAATTTGACTGAGATTGGTCAACAACTGAACTCAGAAACTCAGCAGTGGCGATCGCTTCTTGATCAGGAGCGACGATTAGAGGCGAACCTTAGACAAACGGCTCAAACATTAGCGAACTATCGCAATCGATATGCAGCCATTCAAAATAATGTCAGCCCTGAGCACGTTGATTGGCATGTTGTCGAACCGCTTGAAGTATTGGAGATGAAAGGTCCTCTAGCGTCAATTAAAAATGCACTAACCGAGCACTGGATACGCCCAGCACATGCGCTGTGATGGACCGTGTATCAGCAAGCAATACCCACATAGAAGATTAGCGTCTCAGCGGAGACGCTAATCTTCGCCATCGTCAGAGGGTATGAAATTGTATGGCGCTCAAAGACTTACTAAAAATACAGTTTTCCACAGGGAACCTACCGTTTTCCACAGAAAAACGATAGGTTTTCCACAGATTCACAGAAACCCTCAAGGGAATGCATTTATTCGTGAATCACACAATCTGACTAGCAGACGTAGGTAGCAGATGGTAATTCGTAAGAGTAGATTCTTTAAGCCAAAGAGGTTAAAAACGTTAGACCCCAGCTTTGGAGCCCGCTGAGCACGATCTGCTGAAGCTCTTGTTCTAAGTAGATGCAGCTTATTGCCTTCAGCAGGATTATTAGGCTATCAGATTATTGATGTTATGTATATGGGTTAGTAAAAGGATTAACCGAAAGTCTACTCCCATTCGATGGTTCCAGGTGGTTTTGAGGTAACGTCATAAACCACTCGATTCACACCATTCACTTCATTGACGATTCGATTTGAAATGACTTCGATCAAATCGTAGGGAGCGCGCGACCAATCAGCTGTCATTCCATCTTCACTGGAAACAAACCGTAAAACGATGGGATACGCATAGGTTCGTTGGTCTCCCATGACGCCGACACTTCTGATAGGCAACAATACAGCGAATGCTTGCCAGAAGTCGTGATACATCCCTTTTTTCTTGATTTCTTCTCGAACGATGAAATCAGCTTCCCGCAAGATTTCTAGACGTTCGTTTGTTACTTCTCCGAGAATCCGAATGGCTAATCCTGGACCAGGAAATGGATGACGGTTAACGATTTCTTCTGGAAGGCCAATGGATCGACCCACTTTTCGCACTTCATCTTTGAAGAGTTTCCGTAAGGGTTCAATGAGTTTGAAGCGGAGATCCTTAGGCAATCCTCCAACATTGTGATGACTTTTAATTTTGACAGCGACCCGTTCACCCGTTTTGGGGTCAACATTGGTGTCCGCCGATTCGATAACGTCTGGATACAGCGTTCCTTGGGCAAGGTAATCAAACGGACCCAGCCGTTTTGATTCTTCTTCGAAAACGCGGATAAATTCATGCCCAATACGTTTTCGCTTCACTTCCGGATCAGTCACCCCATCAATTTGATCTAAAAATCGATCTCGTGCTTTCACATGTTGAACCGGGATGTGGAATTGATCGTGAAAGAGCTGGACGAGATTCTCGGGTTCATCTTTCCGCATGAATCCTTGATCAATGAAAACGCAGGTCAGCTGATCCCCAATTGCCTGATGCAGCAGAAAGGCAAGGGTGGAGGAGTCTACGCCTCCTGAGAGTGCCAACAGCACTCGTTTGTCTCCTATGCGCGCTCGAATTTCACGAACTGATTCTTCTACAAACGCTTCAGTCGTCCAGGTGGGTTCACATTGACAAACGTGATAAACAAAGTTTCGAACGAGAGCCAACCCGCCGATGGAATGCACGACTTCAGGATGGAACTGAACGCCATACAACTGTCTTGAATGGCTGGCGATCGCCGCACATGGTGTATTTTCTGTATGTGCTAATGATTCAAAGCCCTCAGGGAGATGAGTGACAGAATCTCCGTGGCTCATCCACATCGTTGACCCATCTTCGACATTGGTCAATAAGTCCGTTGGGTCATCGATATGGAGAGAGGCTTTTCCATATTCGCCCCGTGTCGCTCGCTGAACGTCTCCTCCAAGCTGCTGGACCATGAGCTGCATGCCATAGCAAACGCCCAGGACTGGAATACCCAAGTTCCAAATCTCGGGATCGCACTTGGGCGCATGATCGTCATAGACCGAATTGGGTCCGCCCGACAAAATAATGCCCTTTGGATTAAGCTGCCTGAGTTGCTCAGCAGACATCCGATAGGACAAAACTTCTGAATATACCTGAGTTTCACGAATCCGACGCGCGATTAGTTCGGAATATTGAGAGCCAAAATCCAAAATGACGATGATTTGACGGTTGAGGTCTCCGACAACGTCATCTTGACGTTGTGTTTCTATTTTCAGAGTCACAGTCTATTCCTCTTGAGATACGAATGAATGAAAGAAACGAGTTGTTTTCAAAATCCAACAGTTCAAAACAATCAGCGATATATGCGGTGGTCCGTTCTATTAAAGTTCTTCGTAAAGCCTATTGCGTCCTTAACAGGATTCGGTTTTTTACCGTATGACTTAATTGATGATGTGTAGACATGAATTCGATACTTGATGCGCTCAGCGTCTCTCCTGAGAAGCAATACAGAATATTTTGGGGGCAAACCCCATGACCCATAAGGTTTGCATATGAGAGATAAACAACCGTTTATCGTCTGTCAGAGCCTTGGCAAACCTACTCGATTAAGACTTGCGTATCTTGGTTGTGATGGCAGACGCAGCCCGCCATCACAACTCAAAAAACACCAGATGTAGTGAACTTGCGTCAGCCGTGTTGATGAAAAATCTCAATCGGGTAGACAAATAATATCTAGATACGACTAAACGACTAGAAGATTCAAAGAATGTTTACTAAATCAAAGGGAACTAAGCTTCTATCTATGACGACTGGGAGATGGAAATATTTCTTAGCATATCAAGAGATTTAACATATCTTCATAAAATATTCACTAGACGGGTGTGAATATGCCTTTAGCTATCTAGGCTGAGATACCGAGTATCATTCCTTGTTGAATCGCCCGTCTTGTCCTAGCAGAACTGGCGACGGCCATACATTTGGCAAATTTTTTAAATGTGTGGGTGGACTTAACAGACCTGTTCTAGGATTTGGTGTCCGGTGATGCTGGTTTGGATAATGTTGCGATGTCGATCGAATAGGAGTGCTCCCACGCGAACTCGCTTCTGGCTGTGGGTGTAGATGTATTCGTGCGATCGCCGTTCAATAGTTTCTGCCAGAAGAGAATAGATTGACGAGACCCAGTGAGTGCCGCTTGCCTGGTCTGTGCGGCGCAGATGTGCAAGGGCATCTTCAATGGTGGGCAGTGTGAGTAATTGCTGAATGTGATCAACCGGCATTCCGGCTCGGACGCAGCTGGCTGCAAAGATCTCATGGCGACCGTCTGCTAGATGATGGTGAGTATGAAAAATACCACCGGCTAGCTTGATGAGTTTGCCGTGATAGCCAAACAACAGAATCGATGATGCACCGTTGATTCCAGCATCGACCAAGAGAGGCCCCATCCAGTTCGCTGTTTTAATCAGGTGTTTTGGCTGGATTCCAAGCGATCGCGCCAAATCCAGTCCATTTTCTCCGATGCAAAAGACCATGATGTCGGTGTGTTGACTTTGTTTGTGGATCGTTTCGCGAAAACTTTGAAGTTGTCCAGGAGCACTCAAGGGTTCGGCAATTCCAGATGTTCCTAATAAGGACAATCCGTCTACGATGCCAAAGGCCGCATTGGAGGTGCGGGTCGCTAGCGATCGCCCTTCTGGGAGAATGATGGTGACATCCACGGCTTGATTCGGAGCTAACAGTGGGGTGAGATTCGCGTGGAGGAGTTCTCTTGCATATCGATAGATCGCTGGCTTTGTCGGTGCTTGGACGTGTTTACCAATTCCTTCTCCACCAAACATTCGAATGCGATCGCCCGATGCCTCATGCCCTCGATGAGTGACGATGGCCCAGACAGGAGTGTCTCGGGTGAGGTCTAGATTGTCACCCGGATCGCTGCGTGTAATAGCAAGCGCGCTATTTGCATTAAGAGGAGCCTGTTGTTCAATGTCGATCTCAACGACCTGTTCAGGATTGACAAGATTCACAGCAACGGTAGTCAACGCAACGTTGGGCTCGGGGATATTCAGTTGTCGTAGTGCGGCGATCGCTGCCGCACAGGCGAAAACCGGCAAGGTATAGCCTGCACGTGGCTGGACTGGGGGGATATCAGATGAATCAGTGGCAAATGACATAGCGAAGAAGTCTGACAAAGAAACGATGTAGCTCTGTTGGTCGCGTTTATCGGCCCAAATATTTTCACAAATCATGTCAGCAATCATTTAGGAAAGCTGTATCACCCCTATTGATTGCATTAGGATAAACATTCAATGAGTCGTAACGTTTTCGTTACGATGAATTTAGAGTTTCACTCTAGTTTGTCTTGTTAATTGAATGAAGAACAAACTGTCTGCGAGTCAACGTTCCTAGTTTTACTGAGGCGTGGATGCAGTTAGTTGACCGTACGTTATCACCTCAAATTGTCTGTTATGAATCGTGTAGATTACCTTCGGATTAGCCTAATTGATCGATGCAATTTCCGATGTCAATATTGCATGCCTGAAGGGGCTGACTTAGATTACGTGCTGCAACAAGACATACTCACGCAGGATGAACTCTTGACACTTGTGCGTGATGTTTTTATTCCGTGTGGATTTACGCGATTTCGTTTGACGGGTGGAGAGCCGCTGTTACGTCCTGATGTGGTAGACATCGTTCAGTCGATCGCTCAATTGCCTCAGACTCAGGATATGGCTCTTACCACCAATGGATTTCGGCTAGCGACACTAGCTCAAGATCTGTATGATGCTGGCCTGCGACGCATCAACATCAGCCTTGATTCCCTGGATGAACGCACGTTCGATAATATCATCGGTAACCGTGGGCGAAGCCGATGGCAGCAGGTTTGGGAAGGCATCCAAGCAGCATATACCGTCGGATTCAGTCCGTTGAAGCTCAACGTAGTGATCATGCCCGGTATTAACGACCATGAAGTGTTAGATTTAGCAGCACTGACCCTTGAAAAAGAATGGCATGTGCGCTTTATCGAATTTATGCCCATCGGTAATTCTGGGCTGTTTGACGACTGTGGTTGGATTCCGTCAGAAACCTTAAGACAGCAAATTCGCACACGCTGGGGACTTGATGAGAGTGATGTGCTTGGTAATGGACCAGCTGATGTGTTTCGTATTCCAGGAGCGGCAGGAACAGTAGGATTCATCAGTCAAATGTCAGAGTGCTTTTGCGATCGCTGTAATCGAATGAGGCTCTCCGCAGATGGGTGGCTGCGCCCATGTTTGCTGAATGAGACAGGACAAATTGATTTGCGATCGCTACTCCGCTCCAATAGTGCGATTTCAGATATTCGCGGTCGGGTTCAGCATCTATTGGATCTGAAACCAGAAATTAATTACAAACAGCGAGAATCTGGAACAACTGGACGCTATAGCCGTACCATGTCGCAAATTGGTGGCTAGCTAAGGCGGCACGACACGTGCTAGATACAAGGTTTTACAAAATTCTCATCAACAAAGGGCCTCAAGCACGACTTGAGACCCTTTGTTGCATTCGTCATGAATTGCTGGCTGATGAAAAAATACAGCGAGTTGAATAGTTAAGCCTGACGTGAATAATACTCAACGACCAGTAGTTCGTTGATTTGAAGGGCAACCCATTCTCGCTCAATCACGCTGTTGACCTTGCCTTCCATCTTGGCTTTATCAAACTCTAGGTGACTTGGCAGATTTGCCAATCCAGGAAACTGGAGATTGGTTTCCACCAACTGTCGGGAGCGATCGCGATCTCTGACCCCAATCACATCACCAGGCTTACAGTTGTAGCTAGCAATATTTACAACTGTTCCATTTACAGTAACGTGACCGTGGTTGACGAGCTGACGCGCGCCAGGAATGGTTGGAGCCATGCCAAGACGGAAAATTGTGTTGTCAAGACGCATCTCAAGCAGCTGCAGCAAGACCTGACCTGTAGAACCTTGTGCACGACGTGCTTTCTTGACATAACGAAGAAGCTGCCGTTCAGTAAGGCCATAGTTAAACCGGAGCTTCTGCTTTTCTTCCAAACGGATCGCATACTCAGAACGCTTCCGACGAGCTTGCCCATGCTGTCCGGGTGGGTAAGAGCGCTTTGCAATTTTTCGTGTTAACCCAGGCAGCTCTCCTAAACGACGTACAACCCGGAGGCGTGGCCCTCGATATCGCGACATGTTGTCTTTCCCTCTGAACTATCCTTCCCAAAATTTCAACTGCACGCAATAAGCAACCGTCTTTGCTCAAATACGCAAGACCTCTAGTTTACCGAATAAATATTGCTCTTGGCTAGAGTTTTCTTTGAATTGCTGCTCAATTTACCATAAGACAAAGGATTCAGCCCTTTAACTTTTTTAGAGCGAGTGCAAAAATATCTAATCCCAGAGTATTGCTTCACAACCTGTTCGATCAAATCCGCCACTAATCACAATTGTTATGGAGGATAATTCTCATGGGTAGGACGATCGCCAAATTTGATTTTTTAGACTACGATAATTAGCCGTGATTGTTTTAGTTGTCGTAGTCAGTTACGACTCACGTTGACCTGTCGGGCAATCGCATGCATCATCCATGGTTCATGCTAGACAGGGCATCAGAAAAACTGAGGATATTGCCGTAGCCGAATGTCTGGGACAGGTTTGTTGAAACGAATCAAAGCAGACACTGTTCAATGATTTTTATTTGATGATGTTACCTGAGCATCTTCTTCTAGTAGCGCGCGATTGCTGGCTCTCTCCTCAAATATGGCCATTACATCACTTACAGGACTAGCGCTTTTTTTGATTTAGTGGTGGTCTACACCTACCTCTGATTTCAGAAAAGTTTCCAACCTATGCGGACGTGCAGCGGTCCTGATTCTAGTTATTACACATAAGGTTTGACGATTATGCTGACCCAGCAGACGATGCACCCAATGGTGACGTTACAGCGCCAAGTGCAGTCTCTTGTTGATTCCAATGTTCTTGGTTCATCTGACAAGCTTTGGAAAATATCACTGCTCTATGGAGACAAATGGGAGCATTGGAAAAAAGAGCTTGAAGAATTTGGATTTACGATGAAAGACCCTGTCCGTGAACTTCTAGTCGTGGAAACTTGGGAAGAAGAGTAAGGGGCGATCGCCTCATGCCTTCGCTATTTTGTTCTGTTGAGCTTCAGCAAATTGTCGTAATCGGTAAAGACTGAGCGTTTGGCCTAAGTTCAGCGGTAGAATCGACACTCCTTCAAGAAGCGACTGCACCCATCCATCGCCCCAGCTCCATTCGTGAATTCCATCAATGCCCTGTGACAGCAAGAGCTTCATCGTTTGCTCAGTGACAGTAAGGACCTCGTGCCTGACTTCGATTAGACCGAAATGGCTTTTGAATGTTAGGCCGGGCGTGATTTGAGCAGGTAGCCCTGGAGAAAATTGCTGAGGCCACATCCAGGTTGAGAAATATGTGGGCTTGAGCAGTGATTCTCGAATCGCTAAGTTAGAAGCCTTGATTTCAATGCGGAGTTGACTCTGTTGAAAGGTGCCTAGCATAGTGCTTTTTGGGGTAGATAAGCGATGGTTTAATGCGCACATTCAGGATTCACGCAAGTGCCAGACATAGCGCTCTGCGAATTGATTAAGCACGATGGTGTAGCGCTCGGCGTGCTACCACTATCGCTGTACTCAATGCAGTTGCTTGCGGCTATATCTAGTGTAGTTTTGTCAGTAGTGTGCTGCGGCCGCCACTGATAAAACTAGATAAGCCCTAATATTGAATAGTGTGGCATAAGTTAATTGAGTAGACTGTGGTGCGTCTATCGACTCAGACCAACCTAAGTGAGACTTTCATTGAACCTGTGTTGAGAGCAGAAAAGGATGAGGTTTGTGTATTAAGAACGAAGGCTCATCAATAGGCGATGTACGTCAAGGCTGTCGGATAATGCCAAAAACAGACGTATATCCATGAATAAAGGTCGTTCCACCGACAGGACCGATTTCGCCATTACAGAAAAATCCGTTAATCGGGATGCCTTTCAAATATTGGTGAAGGACACCAGAGTCGAAGTTTGGCTCTTTGTACAACATCTCTCCTCGGCCTAAGCAAGAAAACATCAGTGCTCCAATGGCTTCTTTGGGTTGCTTTTGAGTGTAACTTTCGAGCAAAGACGATAAATCTTCTGCGGAGGTCTGAGCATCTCTCAGATGAAATTGTATGCGCTGCCCAGCCCGTACCCTCTCGCCAATTGCAAGTGCACCTAGTTTTGGATCAACGCCCAGTAAATTGCGGATGAGAAAATCACCTTGCTCTAAGGTTTGCTTAAATTCGCTTTGTGCAACGCCGACAAATAAAGAGTTTTGAGCGAGTTCGAGATCCTGTGGTTCTAAATCTTGAATGACACTTTGTAGGGCTTCGAGCGGTGTTTGACTGTTGTCTGTGCTTATTTCTGATTGTTCTTCAGTGAGCTGTAGGATGATGTTGCGATCGCCTTCTACAACTCGATAGACCTCTCCAATTGGACGACAGCCTTGAGCCACAATGGGTTCAAGCGAAATGTTACCGCTTAATCCAATGCCGATAATGCCGTCATAGTGATCGTGTCCGTTCAGAAAGAGGCAGCTTTGCCCGCTTGGGCCTCCGATGCTCGCTAAGCCTCCAATCTTTACAGAACCTGGGTAGGCAAAATCTAGACCTTGGAGAACATCGTTGATTCCACCAGACATGGGGTCAGCCAAGATAATGAAGTGTGGATTTTTGCTCGGTGGAATACCAACTAAATCAACCCAACTCTGAGGTGGGCCATCTAAATCAGGGAGGTGACGGGTCTGAATATGAAACGGATGGATCTCAACCTGAGGAAGCGTTGCCATGCTGAGGCTTAATGCCGTGCGCCCTTCAATTTCTTGAGAATGACCGTTGATGTCTGATCCAACAATACCGCCTCCGCTACATCCAGCAATGAGAGTTTCGGGAAAGAATTCTTTTAGTAGCGGCATAAGCCGGGCGTATTCACTCATAAACGTCGATGAGATGAATACCATTCCAAAATCAGGTACATGATCCCGAAAAGATTCTTTGGCTTGTTCTGCAACTTCCTTAACAGCAGCTTCGAGGGACGGGCGCGTTGATAAAGTGCTGACCCATTTCATTGATGTTGATGAGATGTTGTTCATAGCTTGACCGTAAGGGATAGATGATGCGGCCTAATGTCTGACAAACGAAGTGACATCATCGCGGACTTAATCATGTCTCAATAGCAATATTAGAGGATTAGTCGGTGTCTCTACTGCCGTAACGTGCGATCGTCAAACCATGAACGCCTGCAATTACCTTCAAAAGGGTGATGTCAGGTTCAGTTTCTATGTCTTTTATTAAATATGTTCTGTAGTCTGATCATATAGGCGATAGTTGCGTGAAAGCTAAGACTTATCGTTTGTACCGCTTATTATGAATCTTCGTGATTACGTGCATATCACGAACTCTTCTGAATAAGAACATGCGATATCTTATACAGGGAGCGTGAACTGAATCTTCGGAAGGACATCTAGAAAACAGGTTTAATTCTATGAGCAATATCAACGAACAGATTGAAAAAGAGAAAGAGATTGCACGCGAAGTGTGCAGCACCGATGGAAGTGGGGCTGACTGTGCAGCAGCATGGGACGCTGTAGAAGAACTTCAAGCAGAGGCATCTCACCAGCGAGATCAGCCCGCAAAGAACTCCTTGGAGGAGTATTGCTCTGATAATCCAGAAGCAGCAGAGTGCAGAATCTACGATGACTAATTCATGAAATGTTCACGCTGTCAGCGATGTGAAGCTTTCTGAATAGGCTGCTGGTTGAATTGGTTGCTTAATGGATAGCGAAACTCAATTGTTTCTTTCTGTCATTTCGCTGAGCCAATGAAGAGCTTTTGTCTATTTAGAGCGCTGATGTGGAGCACTAAGCTTTTAGTTACTGAGCGGCTGTGACCTTAGCCAATTTTTAGTGCAAGTTTAATGGATGTGTGTGAGGTTAAGCGCCAAGCACGCGTCCATTTTTAATTGGGCTGCGTGCGAGTGGCGAGAGCTGCCTTCATCAACCATGTGCGAAATACCAATAGGATTGAAGCATTTTTATGATTGGTGCGCCAACACTCATAAAAATGGAAGAGATATGGAAGACTTGCGTCAGTCTTGATCAAGATGATGTCAGTCTTGCTGAGGCCAGATCAATAAGCTGAAATGACGATAGAAAACGGTTCTACAATCACGCTGAGCTTGTCGACTCTACAAGAAACATTCCAGCTTGGCCACTTGCTAGGTCGATCGCTTCCGGCTGGCAGTATTGTTCTCTTACAGGGTGAACTGGGCAGCGGAAAAACAACCTTAGTCAAAGCTATTGGTCAAGGTCTTAGCATTTTAGACGAAATCATCAGCCCGACATTTGTGCTGGTCAATGAGTATGGTTCTGGACGGGTTCCGCTGTATCACTTTGATTTGTATCGATTAAACGATTCACATATCAAAACATTGATCATCGAGCAGTATTGGGACGAAGCCGAATATGAACCTGGCATCGTCGTGATTGAGTGGGCGAATCGGTTGAGCGATCGCCCTCCCCATGCGATGACGATTTCTCTCAGCCAGATTCCGTCCTTGTCATCTCTCCCAGAGAGAGTTGAGTCACTTCCAAACGCTTCAGCGAATTCATTACTGGAACAGACTGATGAATGTCGGACAGCGGTTGTGACACTTGAAGGAGACTACCCTGAGGCTATGACAACCGTGTGGAGTCAACTATCGTCGCTTGAGTTAAGTCCGACGCGCGAAAGATGAAATGATTCAGCCAATATCGAGAAATAGACGTTCAGTAAAAGATGTGATGTTAAGCACAGGGTTTGATGTCAAGTGGTTAAATTTTTTGCATGTTCTCTTGATTGGCGTGAGCAATCCCAAAGAATTCGCTAAAAGATGAAGGGTCTTCCCAATCTTTAGGCAATCTTGGAATAAGGGTGAAGTGGCGCTGGCCAACAGATAAGGTGAATTGTCTGTCGATTTGAACAGATCTGAAGCAACGAGCTAAGAAGATGATTGTTCAGATGGCGAGTCACACCATTTAGCAAGGATCATGATTGTTCGGAATGGGCGCACTCAATAGTGTTGTGGAGCTTAAGTGTTGTGAGCCTACTCGTGAATTAGATACCCCAACGATTAAATGTTTCGCCGGCTCGAAGAACTGGAGGAACAGAACTGTTGACAGATCACGTGTTAGTTCAGCACAACGTTGAAACGGTGCTAGTTAACGAGATTTCTGAACGCTATAGGACGCTCATGCTGTCGATCGAGAATCGTTAATTCTGTAATAGAGGAGTGAACCATGACTCAACAAAACAGGGGAACTATGAAATTTGACGGCGCTGATACTTTGCCAGCTGTCGTTGTTTCTGGTGTGTTAATTCTAGGCAGCATTGCGTTCCTGATTGTATGGGCCTTACAGACAGCATATGCATTCTAGGCGTTGATGTCGTTGATAATGATGGCGATCGCTCATGGCTTCCAACGAACATCATTAAATAAAGGACGATTAAACGCCCCGACCTTAAATCCTTCTAGCTCTGACTTGGTTGCGTAAATCCAGAGCCATCCAGGGGTGTAGATTGGAACCACAACCGCATTTTCTAACAAATAGGCTTGAACCGCCTGTATTTTTTCGAGCCGGAGATTGGGCTTGACTGTTTCTCGTGTCTCCTGAAGGAGTGCGTCGAGTTGAGGTGACTGATATCCGCCGTAGGCTCCTGGTGAGTGCCACAGGGCGTGTAAGATATCAGCGTCATACCACGACCACCCCATTAGATCGAGGGTGCCGGGTCCGGTTTCTTTCGTATTGTTAAGTTGTACACGGGCATTGAGTGTGCTGATATCCATAAAGTCAGCGGTTGCTTGAATGCCAACTTCAGCAAGCTGCTGCTGGAAGATGGTCAAAATATCTTCGCGATGATCGCCGCTCCAAGTAATGAGATTGAGTTCCAGAGGATTCTCAGGACCATAGCCCAGTTGTGAGAGTAGGGCGATCGCCCGTTCAGGGTCGTAGCCATAGCCTTGTTGAGCACACCAGTCCGGATCATTCCCGATGACTCCATCTGCGACTGGACAATGCTCTCGTTTTGCGAGTCCATCAAAAGTTTCTAGAATGGCAGCTTCTGGGTGCAGCGCATGGGCGATCGCCTGTCGAGCACGGATATCGTCAAAGGGAGGACGGGTAGCCGTGAACTGAAAAAAGATATTTTGCCCGGTATTATCGGCAAGATGAAGCGAGATATCACGATTTTGTCGCAATGCCTCGACCTCATCAATGGGTGGGTCTGTAATGAGGTCTGCGTCATTCCATCTGAGGTTGGACACTCTAGAGAAAGCCTCAGGCACGGTTTCAATAATGAGTCGATCGAGGTATGGAGCCCCCGGATTGTCAACAGGGCGACCTCGATTGATATAGGTTGGATTCGGTTCAAGAATGAGTTCCTTTCCGGGTGTCCATCGCTCGACAGTCCACGGCCCTGTTCCGATAGCGACTTGAAGTTCGTCATCAGCTTCGGATGTTGGTGTTGAGTCGCACAGCATACTGGCAAACGGATCAGCCATGAAGGGAATGAACGGTGCGAACGGTTCTGAAAACTGAATATCAACTCGATGCGGATCAATCACGGTCAATTGAGTAATCGCGCCCCAGTTTGTTGCCGTGTGGCTGGGTCGATCGCTTCCTAGCGCTTGTTCGACCGTATATTTGACATCTGCTGAATCGAAGGCGGTGCCGTCGTGACACTGAATGTCGTTATGCAGATAAAAGCGAATCGTTCGGCCATCTTCGCTAATCTGCCAATCTTTAGCTAAGTTTGGAACGATGTTGCCGTCTTCATCAAATGTGAGCAACGTGTCATAGAGCTGATCGATGATTTGCCACGCAAAAATGTTGGTTGTCCGATGAGGATGAAGCACGTCAATGTCATACGGGCGTGCCCAAGTCATTTCATTGGGGCGATCGCTCCGTTCACTGATGGGTGCTGATTGTGCTAAAGAGTGGCAGGCAGTGGTACCGAACGCTGCGATGACAAGCAAAAGCTGTTGCCAGCAGCTCCAACGGCAACTCCAACGGGGCTGTCGTGGTTGTGGCGCTTGATTGTAGATGCTGGACTGCATGGAGATATTTGAAGGAATGCTATCAAGTCATTTCGCTTCTTTTTCCATCGAGTCCGGAAAAACACACTATGGTTTGTTGGGTGTATGCTGCTGGCGTTCCTGATCGTTTGCGACATAGCTGGCGACCAGTGCAATCATCAACCACCATAAAGTACTGACCTGTGGACGATACCAGACCGTGTCAACAAGTCCGTGGGCCAACATTCCAACCATAGTGGCGATCGCCGCCATAAGCCAGAATCCATCTTGATGTCGAATGGCGCGCAGCCGGTTCATCTGTTTCCACCCGTGGCTAAAGGTGACCAGCATGAGCCAGAAAAAGCAAGCTAGACCCACAAATCCAGTTTCAACTGCAATTTCTAAATAGACTGAGTAAGCACTGAGGGCCGTAAAGTTTGGTTCTTGATAGTAGGGATAGACAGCATTAAACGCATCGTTGCCAGGGCCAATTCCTAATATAGGCCGTGCCTGAATCATCTCTATGACTGAGTTCCAGACATTAATTCTAAAGTTATTGCTGCTGTCTTCGCGGCCTGCAAAGATACTGGATACTCTATCTCTCAATGGCTCAACGGTTGAGACAGCAATGGTTAGAAATGTTGTTGTTCCCCCCAAGACGATTGGCATCAGCCATATGGACCAGAAACGTGGCAACTTCGGCAGAATCCAATAGATGAGCAGTAGCAAAAATGCAAACCCTGCAACCACAAATCCAATCCACCCTCCTCGACTAAAGGTGAAGACGAGGCAAGCCATATTGGTGAACAACATGACCACCGATAGCAGTTTGAGTCCCCACGCTTTCCAGAAGAAGATAGCGGCTGCGCTTAAGATAACCGCTGGAATGAGGTATCCAGCCAGTAGATTTGGATTTCCCAAGTAACTATAAACGCGTGTTGTTCCAGCAAGAGATGATTCTGGATCAACCCATGTGGCTAGGGCATCCACTCCAAAAATCCACTGCCGTAGACCAAAAATGCTAACAAACGTTGCGACGAGTAAATAGACGGAAATTACGATTGTGCGACATTGAGGCGATCGCATTAGCCTCGATAAGAGCAAAAAGAGAAGCAAGTAGAGCGTGAACTTAATCCATCCTTCGATGGCTTGCGATCGCACGTCTGAGAATGCAGTGGCAATTGTGGCGATCGCCCAATACACTCCAACAGGAATATGAATCGGAGTGATGTTTAGGCCATCTGAATCTGTCAATGTCAACACGACCCAGAACCCGGCACAGCATAGTAGCAAAATGCCAATCATCGTCGTGGATACAAATGGAGCAAGCCCAAAAACGAGACCAACGAGAAGAATCCCAATTGTCTCCGTCCATTGAAGGACCCAGCTGGCCTTATGCCATTGCCGAAAATAACTACTAACCCAATTGAAGAGACTGGACTGTATCCATCTTGATGCAACGGTATCTTGAAGCGTAAAGATAGACCATGCTCGATTCATTCTCTTTCTCGCTTACGACGAATGGGTTAGTACAATGCCTGCTGATTGGGCAAGCTCCATAACAGATAGAACATGTAAGACATTCATGTGGAGAATGACATAACAGATTCTTACATTTATTGAATCACAGGGTTTGCGTAAATTCTCGACGCCTGTGCCATCTAGGTAGAGCATCCCCTAGTCTCAGCTGCAAACTTTTCTTTTTCTGGACCGATGCAGTTCTAAATATTTGGGACGGTTTCTTGCGGATGCAGCCTACGAAAACCCGTTCTACTACATAAGCCCTGCTCTTAAATCAAGACGAGGGGGAGTCCCGCTAGTGGGACTCCCCCTCGTCTTTAACTGGCTTCTAAAGAATTGAGTATTAAGGCAGTGCTTGAAGGAATGTGCGCAACGTTAGAACATGGGTGCACTAGGCACAAGACGGACCAGACCTTCATCCATGAATTCCATTAACAATTCTAGGGCTTCATAATCAATTTCTGAAATGTAACCAAGCTTAGTCAATTCGCTATTAATTTCATGCTCAATTGCAGGTGTAAGCTGCTTCGTATCGAGTACTTTTTCTACGAGACAACGGATAGGGCTAGGGGCTTTGAGCATGGGAGGATACCTCTCTTTATCAGTGCATTTTTGAGACAAGTCTCGCAGCACATGTACAGGTGTTGTTACTGAAGCAAGCTTAGATGAGAGCGTTTTGAAGTTCTCGAAAAGAGTCGGTTACCTCGCTTCATCGGTAGTTGAATCAAAGTCAACAACACGCTAAATCAATACAATTTTGTAATGTTAACCAGAGATATCATCCTAGTTTTTGAGATAGAGCTGGGTGATTAAAGCCTGGGAGGTCTGTGATTTAAATCACAGACCTCCCAGGCTCTACGCAGTGAAACACCAATAAAAGAGTTAATTTCTTCTGCTTGAATCTTTATCACTCGATAGGAGGCGCTCCATTTCTTAGTAGAGTTTGCAAATCTCGTGGTGACATGACTTTGCAAACTCTACTAAGAAATGGAGCTGTGGATAGATTTTCCCTTGCTACTATCCTCAAGCTTGGATCGATGTGGAATTGACGAGTGAGAATCGATAAGAATTTCTTATAGAATAAGCAAACAAAGGGATATTCTGTAGATAGCGACGCTACCACAAATGATTCAGGGTTTGTCTGTGTCTAACTAAGTAAACAAAAGTCAATAGGCATATCTAACCATAAGGACCATCGGGAAAGGTAGTGAGAGCGTTGATTCAGACCCATGCACGTTGTCGTTGAATGTCGCCCGAAGAGGAATAGAGCACATTAAGCACAATTGTTCGTAATCTCTAATACCTTCCAAAAGGAGCATGTAAAGCAAACTATTATCATGTTAATCATGTTAATCGAGTGTTACATGACTTTACGTTTGTTTGAGTATGCATCGAATTCGTTCAAGCAATAGCTGAGCGTTTCATCGGGTGTTTGATGTTCTAAGTGGTGTAAGTCTGACATTATGAACAAGAAATTACTGAATTCTGGTGTTGAGTGTGCAAGGTTGTCAGGTCATCTAAATGACCTGAATGCTGAGAAGCTTCAGCAGAGTTTGGAGCAAGTATTGAAGAATCAGCATTGCTCTATGTTGGTTGCTGATATGACTGACGTCGAGTCACTAGATAGTGCAGGTCTAGTCGCACTGATCTCGGTTCTGAATGTTGCAAGTGAGAATGGCAAGACCTTTGCGCTTGCAAACGTTCCACAGTCAATTCAGATTATCCTAGAGCTCAGTCAGGTTGACCAAGCTGTTGATGTTGTTGATGGCATTATTCAGTCTCAGGAGCTAGCTTTGCCGACAGCTATTGCGGCCTAGTTTCAGGTTCAATTTCAAAAATTAAAATATTTGAGTCATGTATCTTGATAAAAAGCGGTTTGAGCATTGCTCAAGTCGCTTTTTAATATTTTTGTTTAGCACGGCTTTCAATGCAGAATCGTTACTGTGGGGCAGGGGGTGACCTATTTGTATCAGCATGATGAACGATAGGGTTTTCTAATGTTGGGCAAAGACATTTGAGCACACGGTCACTGCTCGCAATTTTAAGTTTTGACTGGTTTATCATCCACCGAGATGGCTAAGTGAGCTTAAATGAATAGAGAGATTTACAAGTAGCGATTGTTAAAATAAGAGCCTACAACCTTTTCCCAATTCATTTGGGATGATGCTCTAGTTGCTGATGGGCCTGGGGTTACTCATATGGTGTTTCGTTCAAGGTGTTGGTGATCTGTGACAATTGCAGTTGAACAATTTCTGAATTCTGATGTTCTGAAGCCTGCTCGGTACCTTGGCAACGAGCAAGGTGCTTATCATAAAAATTGGCATGATGCGGTTGTCCGCTGGGTGTTGACTTACCCTGAAGTGTACGAGGTAGGGGCATCAAATCTTGGACACATTATTCTCTACAGCATCTTAAATACTCAGCCTCGACAACTTTGCGATCGCGCATATCTACCGGCGCCCGATCTTTCGGAAAAGCTCAGAGCTTCACAGACGCCACTATTTGCTGTCGAAGCACGGCGATCGCTGACTGATTTCGATATCTTAGGCTTTAGCTTGAGTTATGAACTGGGGGCGACCAACATTCTTGAAATGCTGAGCCTTGCTGACATTCCGTTAACGTGGAAAGAGCGCAATGCAGCTGAGCCTGATGCACGCTGGGATGTGATAAACGGAAGTTATCCACTGATTTTTGCTGGCGGACAAACAGCAACCGGAAATCCAGAACCCTACGCTGATTTCCTGGATTTTGTAGCTCTTGGGGACGGAGAAGAGCTGCTTCCCGAAATTGGGCT
>JBCBLF010000169.1:0-10344 GCA_038520475.1 Cyanobacteria bacterium J06627_8 | reverse complement strand
ATCGGTCATTTGGGCTTGATCGTTACCAAATTCTTTACGAATTTTGGCCCGAAGGTCCGGATCTCGCAGGATAACAAACCGCCAGTGTTGAATATTAAAGCTGGTTGGAGCTTGAAGCATGGCTTCAAACAGCTTTTTCTCTTCTTCAGAAGAAAGTTTATGATCAGGGTCATATTGCTTGATGGCTCGTCTGTTATAGATCGCTTCGATCGCGTTCATTCATTTCCTCCATAAGTGTGATGAGTTTATGCAAGTGTTTGATATGAAAGCTTAAGAGCTTTAAGCCTACTAACCGTATCCTATTTCAAACGATTCCCCGCATCTTTTCGATTCTTGTTAGTTTTTGTCTCTTCTTGCGATCGCCACAAAATTCCTCTTGCTATCTAGAGATATCGTGGGATTCCAATAACCAGAGGTGGTAGTCTAGGGTTCGAGAAAATTGGGTATAAATATCCGCCGTTACTCTGTCCTCTAGAACAATCATCTCATCGATGGCTTGTCTGACCGATTGACCATGCAGTGCAACTTGTTGAGCCAGTGCATGTAATGTTTGCTCTACGGAATCTTCTTCAAATGGAAATTCGGTCAACTGGGAATGTTGAGCTGCAATTCGAATACTTACCAATGGAGTACTGGCTAACGAACTAATCCGTTCTGAGACGATGTGGATATAGTCGTTAATCTGAGCTGAGATCCCATTCAGCAATAGATAAAATGAGTAAAAATTCATCCCTTGCAAGGCCCAAGTGGCTTGCTTAATTTGGCTATTCAGATCAATTGATGTTGCTAAGGTTTGATTCAGCCATTCAACAATTTGGATGCGAACATCTTCAGGAATATCACACCGACTCGGATAAAATTGGGGTTCTTGAAACGGGGCAACGTTGAAGTCAGCTCCATACATGATTCTTATCTGTGTATTGATGGAATGAGTTTGATTAAAGAGATGTTTATGAGACTACTGTATTGACCCCATCGTCATACCCATTCTTTGAATTGGCGTATGATTTGATGGCCGTGGAGTTTTCCCAGTAGACGAACTCCACAACAATATTTAGTGCAGCCGTTTTAAGAAATAGTATTAGACGTTAGCCGCTCCGTCTTGTCACTTCTTGCGATGAATATCCTAATCTTGCGATTTAAGTTACTAAAGTTCTGGTGACTATTTTTACTGGCTTAAATTCCAGATGTATAGCAATCCTAAATGAGTGATGGGGGTGGGACGGGCGCAGACCGTCCCACCCCCATCACTCATTTTTTATGTTTGGCACAGTTGCACACTTCTACAAGAAGACAAGAATAGACAAAATATCGCAAGAAGAGAAAAGATTTTAGGATTTGCCTTCTATTACATTGCTAACAAGCAAAACGGATATAGCTAATATCATCTGGGTTGCTCTTGTAGATTTTAATCATTCACTAGGCCGCAGGAAGTGGAGAGGAAATATGGCAACGTTGTATCAATACAACCGCTTGAATAAGGACGATGCTGCTGTGCTCATGGTCGATCATCAGGCCGGTTTGGTTTCCTTGGTGCAGGATTATCCTCCCAATGAATTTAAGAATAATGTGTTAGCTCTCGCAGATATTGCTAAGTTCTTTAATCTGCCGACGATTTTGACCACGAGCTTTGAACAAGGCCCCAACGGTCCCATCGTGCCAGAGTTGAAAGAGATATTTCCAGATGCGCCTTACATCGCTCGTCCTGGACAAATTAACGCCTGGGATAACGAAGACTTTGTCAATGCAGTCAAAGCAACAGGGAAGAAGCAGTTGATTGTTGCTGGAATTGTTACAGATGTGTGTGTGGCATTTGTGGCATTGTCGGCGTTAGAAGCTGGATTTGATGTGTTTGTCGTGACCGATGCGTCTGGTACGTTTGATGCCAGCGTTCGTGACGCAGCCTGGGCACGAATGAGTGCGGCTGGCGTGCAGCTCATGAACTGGTTTGCGATAGCCTGCGAACTCCACCGTGATTGGCGGAATGATATTGAAGGATTAGGCAATTTGCTCTCTAGCCATATTCCACTGTACCGAGGTTTGATGACCAGCTATTTTGCGCGCACAGGACAGTAAATTTTTATTGAATGTCGACATTTTGAATTTCGATATTGATGAAGACTAACACCACTCAAATGCACGGTAATCCAATTGATCAGAGTCAACATGTCACGGCGGTCATTACCCATCGAGTGCGATCGGGGCGACAGGAAGGGTATGAAGATTGGATTAAAGGGGTTGCTGCTGCTGCCCGTGAATTTGAGGGACACCTCGGGGTCAGTATCCTGCGCCCTCAACCCGGTTCCCAATTGGACTATGTGATTGTGCTCCAATTTGATGCCTGCAATCACCTGACCAACTGGCTGAACTCTGACACTCGCAAGATGTGGATTGAGCGGGTCAAACCGTTGATTCAAGAACAGGAAACGATTCAGATTCTGTCTGGATTGGAGTCATGGTTCCAATTGCCTAATCAAGCGAGCCATAAGCCTCCGAAGCGATACAAGCAAGCCATTTTAGTCTGGGTTGCCGTGATGTTTGTATCGTTGGTCGTTGGCCCTCTGGTGGCCCCTTTTATCCAGCTTTTACCGGGGGTGATCACGATTGCGGCTAATGCTGCCATAACTGTGATTTTGTTGTCCTACGTGATCATGCCCCAACTCACGAAATGGTTTAAGCGCTGGCTCTTTGCTTAAGCCCCGTATGACGGTCTTTGTTGGTTTTCGTTTCCGCTATTTGTCTCCGCCATATTTGACTACGATTCATGACTACGATTGTTACTCCCCATGCCCAGGACCTGGGTGGCTTTGATGCCCGTCGTCTCCTTCCCAATGACATCCAACCCATGGTCGGGCCATTTATCTTTTTCGATCACATGGGACCAGCCGTATTCCCTCCCAGCAAAGGGATTGATGTGCGTCCTCACCCCCATATCAATTTGGCGACCGTGACCTATTTGTTTGAGGGAGCCATTTTGCATCGAGATAGTCTGGGTACGATTCAGGAAATTCGTCCTGGTGCAGTGAACTGGATGACGGCTGGACGAGGGATTTCGCACTCGGAGCGATCGCCTGATGCTGAACGGGCTGTCGAATCCAAACTACACGGCATCCAAACCTGGGTGGCCTTACCCGATGAGATTGAGGAAGTCGAACCATCTTTTTATCATCACCCAGCTAGCGATATTCCCAACTGGGAAAGCAATAGTGTGGTTATTGCTTTGATTTTGGGGCAGAGTCACGGTTACAGCTCTCCGGTCAAAACGTTTTCACCCATGTTGTATCTGGACCTGCAATTTTCTCCTGAGGGTCGCTTTGACTTCACTGCTGACTACAGTGAACGGGCAATTTATAGCGTGACTGATGGGTTGATGCTGAATGGACAATCAGTTGGCCCTTATCGATTGGTGATTCTGGAGCCTAATCAGACCGTTACAATTACGGCAAGTGGCCATGGGCGCTGCATCGTTATCGGAGGGGAGCCGTTGGGCAAACGCCATAAATGGTGGAATTTTGTGTCCAGCCGATTGGATCGTATTGAACAGGCCAAGCAAGATTGGCGTGACGGTAAGTTTGGTCAAGTGCCTGAAGAAACAGAATGGATTCCCCTGCCCGAATCCTAATAGCATCTGCTTTTGTTTTTACTAACTTTTTATGAGCAGTAGCTTGAGTTAAGCGGCAACAGAACTCAATGTCCCCAGTTTGTTGGGTTTCGTTACCTCAACCCCAACTTCTAAGGGAGTTCACAAGAGATTCTCTCTTCGATTAAGGCTGAGCCACGGTCGCTTAAGTAAGTTCTCATTTAACTTAGTTCATTTTTCCTTTTTCGTTAATTGCTGCGATCGCCAGCAGTTGATGAACGTGCCCTGTTACCTAATTTCCTCCGTTTCTCGACATCTGAATCCCTCCCATTCATTACCTTACTCGTCTCAACAGGAGGCACATCATGAAAAAGTATCTTCGTTCCAATAGACGTGATTTCTTTAAATGGGCCTTAGCAAGTGGCTTTTCCACCTACCTACTGCATCAGGGCAAAGCCTTGAGTCAACAGCCTGCCGATCCTAGCGTTAAAGCAGATCTGATTTTGCACAATGCCCGTATCGCAACCCAAGATGCTCGCCAGTCCTTTGCGGAGGCCGTGGCGATTAGAGACAATCGGTTTCTAGCAGTGGGGTCAGAGAGAGACGTGATGATCCATAAGGGCGATCGCACGCAAGTGCTCGACCTAAATAGACGCACCGTGATTCCGGGGTTAAACGATACCCACACCCACTTGATTCGTGGTGGACTGAACTACAACATGGAGCTGCGCTGGGATGGGGTGCCGTCTCTAGCGGATGCCCTGCGGATGTTGAGGGAACAGGCGTTGAGGACTCCGGCTCCTCAATGGGTACGAGTGATTGGGGGATGGAGCGAGTTTCAGTTTGCTGAGAAACGGATGCCCACTCTAGCTGAAATTAATGCGGTATCCCAGGATGTACCCGTGTTTGTTCTACACCTATATGATCGGGCATTGCTCAATCGAGCGGCATTGAGAGCGCTGGGCATTGATCGCAATACGCCAGCCCCTCCCGGTTCCGTGATTGAAAAAGATCGCAACGGCAATCCTACCGGAATGCTGATTGCGACCCCCAACGCCACTATCTTGTATGCAGCGATCGCCCAAGGTCCCATCCTAGGACCGGAGGATCAGCTCAATTCCTCCCGGCACTACATGCGGGAAATGAATCGCCTGGGCATCACTAGCGTCATCGATGCCGGGGGCGGCGGTCAAAATTATCCTGACGACTATCAAATTATTCAAAAGCTCCATGACGAGGGCCAGATGACAGTACGGGTAGCCTACAACCTGTTTACCCAAAATCCAGGAAACGAGGCGGCGGATTTTGAACGCTGGATCAACATTGCCAATCCAGGGCAGGGCGACGATTTTTATCGCCTCAATGGGGCCGGAGAAATGCTGGTATTTTCCGCTGCGGACTTTGAAGATTTTACTGAACCCCGTCCTGACGTTGCATCCCAGATGGAGGAGCAGCTTACCGACGTCATTAGCCTCTTAGCCGAGAACCGCTGGCCGTTTCGCCTCCATGCCACTTATGACGAATCTATTTCCCGCTTTTTGACCGTGTTTGAACAGGTGAATCGGGACATTCCCTTTGATGGAATGCACTGGATTTTGGACCACGCGGAGACGATTAGCGATCGCAACATTGAGCGGGTCAAAGCTCTCGGCGGCGGTATTGCCATTCAGCACCGCATGGCGTTTCAAGGTGAATACTTCATGAATCGCTACGGAGTAGAGGCCACTCATCACACTCCTCCCATTAAAAAAATCATGGCGATGGATGTGCCCCTTTCGGCGGGAACGGACGGTACCCGAGTAGCAAGCTACAATCCGTGGGTGGGACTGTATTGGCTAGTGTCTGGGAAAACCGTGGGAGGAACGTCGATCTATCCAGAGTCCCATCGGTTGGACAGAATGGAAGCGCTGGGGCTCTACACAGCAGCAGCAGGATGGTTCTCGAATCAAGAAGGCAATAAAGGGGCGATCGTACCGGGTCAGTTGGCCGATCTAGCGGTGCTGTCGGAGGATTATTTCTCCGTCCCGGAAGACCGGATCAAACATCTGGAGTCAGTGCTGACGATTGTGGATGGCAAGACGGTGTATGCCTCAGAAGAATTTAGTCATCTATCACCACCGCCGCTCCCGATTAGTCCCGATTGGTCTCCGGTGAACTACTTTGGCGGCTACTACAATGATTCGGGTAGTCATCTAGTGTCATTGGCCCAGCCTAACGGAGGTGGAACGGCGAACAGGCTAGCCAACGCTGGAGCAAAGCAGTTTATGAATCTCTCCTCATTGGGGATGTCAGGTAGGATGGCTCATTTTTGGGGTGGAATGACCTGCGCTTGTTGCTGAGGCATCGCTCCGACGATTGATGATTTGACTGGTATAGCCATAGCCATTTGTGTTGAGTCTATTAGTTTCGAGTCATTGTTTGGGGCGTGCTCTGCACGCCCCAAACAATGTCGTGTCATACCTAAGCTGGCTACAGCTAAAGAGTTGTCTTTAAAAATTAGCGATGAGAGTACCACGCTAAGTTGCGCGCGGTCTTTCTTGCCATTTCACGTTTAATTAGAGATTCTTCTCAGGCAATAATACGAATCCTGGTGTGAGATCAAGCTTCGGTGAGAGAAACTAAGATCGGTCTATGGGCTGATATATGGTCAAGACCAGAGGGGACAAATGCAGCAATTGAACCAAAGGCGCCACATCCGTTTCATCGCCATTGCGTTGACAAGTGCCTTGATCTTGTTGGTATGGGTTGTCGGTGTGCCTCCTATTTTGCCTGGTGCTAGTCAACCGCAGTCCGGCACCTTTGAGCAGGTTTGGCAAACCATCAATGACGAGTTTTACGATCCAGATTTCAATGGTGTCAGCTGGGCTGAGGTCAAAACCACCTACGAACCGCTGGTGAACCAGGCTACGTCGCAGCTTGAACTTGCTCAGCTCACGAATCAGATGCTGGATGAGTTGAACACGTCTCACACTCGCTTCTACACTCCAGAAGAGCCTGCCTACTATCAACTCTTGGGCATCTTCTTGCCGCTTATTCCTGAAATACAACAGCAGTTAGAGGCCCATTTGCCCGATGGTCAGCCGAAATATAGTGGTATCGGCATTTTTACTGCTCAACGAGATAATGGCATGTTTGTGAAAGCTGTGCTGGATGGTAGCCCGGCAGAGGCAGCTGGATTATTAGTTGGCGATCGCCTTATCAGCGTTGATGGTCAGCCCTTTCACCCTATTCACTCCTTTTCTGGGAAAGCAGATCAACCCGTCACAATGCAGGTTCAACGCTCTCCAGGAAATGAGGTAGAACTCATGGTGACGCCGCGACTGTTTGACGGCACAGAGATGTTTCTAGACGCAATGAAAGCTAGCGTTGAGGTCATCGAACGAGACGACAAGCAGATTGGCTATGTTCACCTATGGTCTTACGCTGGGGAGCAATTTCATGAGGCGCTGAAAGCAGAACTGTCCTACGGACAGCTTAAAGATGTTGACAGCTTCGTCCTTGATTTGAGAGATGGCTGGGGTGGTGCATCGCCTTCTTATCTGAATCTCTACGCCCCTTACAATATCCAACTTACTGGCGAGACCCGCGATTACCCATCTGCCACGTCTAACTCAGCCTGGAATAAACCCGTGGTGATGTTGGTCAACGAAGGCAGCCGTAGCGGTAAAGAAATTCTTGCTTACGGATTTCGTAAATACGGAATTGGCCCGGTTGTAGGGACAAAAACATCAGGTGCTGTCGTTGGTGGCATCTTACGGGTCATGGATGATGGCAGCATTCTTTATTTGGCCTATGCAGATGTCCAGGTGGATGGCATTCGCCTTGAAGGCGTGGGGGTTGAACCTGATATTGAGGTCCCATTTTCTCTAGAATATGCTCAAGGAGCAGATCCACAAAAAGATCGGGCGATTGATGTTGCTGTCGACGCTGTAAGTCAAGCTTAGCTGCTGCTTGTAGTTCCGTTGGTGAAGTTTATGAGGAAATAGGAAGGGCGATCGCTCCACCATCTGGATAAACAGCTTGAGGAACATCTGGCATTGATATCATCACTCTGAACTAGATTCTTTTAAATCTAGATCGTTCAGTAGGGTTTTCCTTGTACTTGGGATCGCGAAAAATCGATACGCTAGCTTTTCCCAGAGCGATAGGTTGATGTTATAAGTGATTTCCGGAAGGATAAAGTTGGCATTAAAGCGGGGGTCGCGTGCGCAATCAATCAAGAATTGGGTATACCGCTCAACATCAAAGTTAGCGTTGGCTGGATCATTGAGTTGAACTTGAGGAATCGTACCACTGGTATCTTTCATGAAGCCGATCGGGAGCTCGTAACCAGGTTCCCAGGTTAAGCCAAGAGCGGTGTAGCCTCCTGCTCCTTGCAGCTTTTCTGGAAACAGTCGGGGCAACACGACCCAGATCCAAAAGGGAATTGTATCAACTGATTCACGTCCAAGAGTGCTGACTTCGACCTGAGATTCGGGAGATGTAGAAATCGTCAGCGGGGTTTGATAGATGCTGCGTTGCCAGCCGATGCCGATCATGGTGGCGATCGCCATTAACAGGGCCAATACAAAAGCGACGATTATTCGGTCCCAACGCTTAGGGTTTGACTGGGATGTGATGACGATAGGGCGGAGATTAGTCATAGCGCTTTTGCCTTACAGTGTTGGGAGATAAACGGGGCTATCAATCGGGACTAATGATTAGATGTCGTTATCAGCTATCGGTTGGTACACGAAGGTCGAACATAACATTTTGAAGACGATTACAACGTTTTCAGATATTCAATCAGCGCCTCTTTGTCATCAGTCGATAAGTCTGTACCGTAGTTATGTCCGCCATTCCCATTACCAGGTAGCGCTGTATTAAACTTGAAGAACGCATTGTCATTCTCTTCAGCAACAGTGCTGACAAACCCCACATTGTCTTGATCATAGACGTCGTAGCCACGATAAAATTCAACTGGTCGCTTAGCAGGTTCTTCGAGTAAGGCACGCATATTAGGCACAGAACCATTGTGCAGATAAGGGGCACGTAACCAAATGCCGTCCAGCGGTGCGCTAACATATCCGTTGGTTTTTCGATAGTTGCGGAAACGTTTGTCTTCTCCGCGATAGGTAATGCCGCTGAAAATTAGATATTGGTTAGAGGCTAAATCTCTGGTATACGAATCAAGTCGACCTCGATCAGTCTTTATTTCATCAATAGGGATGACCGTATCTTCTCCAGGATGGTCGAACAGATTATGACAACGTGCACAGTTTGCTTCAAAGATGGGTTCTCCCTTACTTGCTAGAGATGCATCAATCGCATAGGGATATGTTGGCGGGGGGACCACGTTTAACCATTCGCGGATGCGCTCCAGTGAATCAAAATTCAAGTTGGAGGGAGCGACTAGTGCGAGTGCTGCGGTCCGATTGCGCTCATCGGCGTTGCCGTTGTTCCCATCCCAATGTAAGTAAAGATTCTGGCGAGGAGCTTGGTTCCAGATGCTGGGAAAATCTGCGATGCCGTTCACTTCTGAGGGAGAAAGGTCTTCGGCCTGGAATCCAAAGCGACGCGTTTTATAGGTGTTGAACGTATCAACTCGTCCGGGACCGTACTCAGACTGTAAATCCATTACGGCAAGGTCATGACGCTCCCGAAGTAAGCTATCCCGAGTTTGAGGAATAACAAAATATTTGTAAACCAGTTTTTCTAACGGGTTCAGACCTGCGTCCATCTCTGCGATATACGGCATGATGTGACTAGCTGTAAAGCGTTCATCTGCTGCAGCCGTAATCAAGAATCGAATATAAGCCTGCAAATTCACCACAGCTCCAGGCATTGTTGAGATAATGCTAGGTTTAGAGTCAGATGTTTCACGAAGTGTACTAACGTGGCAGGTCGCGCAATTTTGAGTAATGACATCAATTCCAAGGATATCGGCGAAGATACTGCGCTTTGACTTTGCGAATCCGATCGGCAGTTCATGATCGGGTTCCTGGATGAAGCCGAAGGTACTCCAACTCTCCTTTGAAGGCTGATCTGCAGGTAGTTCGTCTTCAAATACTGCTGGCAGTGCTTGCCACAGCCAGTAGGGAATCCCATCTGTTGATTCGCCGCCGATGGTGCCATAGCGAAAGTGTTCGTCAATATCCGAGAAGTTAGCGGGTTGACCGATGATGATAAATGGACTGATCAACCAAGCCAAAATGACGACAGCTGCAATGACCAAAACGCTAATGATTGCTTTGGTTAGCTTTCGGAAGGGGCGATCGCTTGAGTTTGACTGGCTCATTAAGAATTTCCCACTCGCATTGTGGTTTGACACGAATCATAGAGACTGAGCTGTAGCCGATAGCGCTTCGTAACCTCACAGCATACGATCAAGGCGCATCATTGCCAATAATCTATCGACCTAGAAAATTCATGTCAATTGCCCTGCTGGGTACTGTTAACTGAATGAAAAGTGTAAGCGAATGCAAACCCCTTAGGTTCTTTTATGACGCACTGGCCTCAATTAAGGTAGAAAGATTACTGCTCTTGCTAGGACACTAACCTTCCCTCCACATCACACTTCAAATCTCATAACAGTGTGCAACTGGGCTCGATATGGGAAAGAAATTCGTGGAGTGCGCTGTGCCCCAAAACATCAGCTGTACGTTCACCTGGTCGAATGTTTTGAGTAAGCTGCATGTAGTTGGGGGCTCTCTCATCTGCTAGCTGGCTATGGTCGGCAAAACCAGCAAGATTGGGGACTTCACAAAAATAAGTTTTTCTTACTT
>JBCBLF010000168.1:0-10371 GCA_038520475.1 Cyanobacteria bacterium J06627_8 | reverse complement strand
CGATCGCCTGAAAATAGTCACCCTGTAGCGAAGAGTCATCTTGCTCAGACGCTTCCCACGACGCTAACGTGTCTGGAAGCGGGTGTGCCCTGGGCGGTGGAAGATGAATGGGGTCTGATGAGGACGCCAAAATGCTGTTCGTCATCATCCGTTCCAAATCAGATGCTTTCAACTCAGATGATTGTTGAGGTTTAACCTCTGACAGATGGCTGCTTGTTGCCTGACGTGATTGAGTCGATACGCACTCCTGAGAATGGATACAGGGTTCTAAACCAGCGACAGGTATGCTCAACAGGTGACCAGCAACCGTTAGGAGCAATGAAAACCCGAGGAGCAGAAATAAAAACTTCCAACGATAACGGCCCCAACGCATCAGTGATTGATTTGAAGAGAATATTGATTTGAAAATAAACGATGTCTGCCAATATTCCTTAAGGAATGGTCTCCATTCTGTACGCACAATACAGCGTGGCCGTCCTAAGAAATAGATCTCTGCTGTGACTCCAAAGGCTCAACGTTAGAATGTCAGAGCATTGAGTTGAAATCGCATGTTTTCGACCCAAATGTGCCTAAATCCATCTTGCACTGAGGACAATTGTCAGGCCGATGAATATAACGGTTAACAGCCAGGTTGCTCGGTTCAATGTTGTTTCAGCACTTTTAGTACTGGTAAACAGCTGAGCCTGTCCGCCAATGCCGCCTAAACCATCACCCTTTGGACTATGCAGCAATACAAGAATAATCAATCCAATCGCGGCGATCGCCCAAATAACTTTTGCAATTAAAACCAGCGTCATGTCTGAGAAGTTCCTAAGTTTATTAACTGGGCACTACCTGTAAGCAATACGGGGCTATTTCAGTGCAGTCATCAGCGTAGTTACAAAGTTGCAAAAGGAGCCGATGAATGAGGTGCCATAACCCATCCCTTCATTCTAGACGATTATCTAAAGTCCATGCAGCCATCCTTGTTTTATGACTCACGTGACGTCAGCGTAATCAGGAGAATTCAAATTATCCTAACGGGACAGTGACGGGTGAGCGGTTCTTGCGAACCTCAAACTCTAATGGTAGAAACATCGAGCGACCCGTCATTTCAACTGGCTTTGGCAAATTCAAAATATCCAAAATCGTAGGGGCAATATCTGCAAGCCGCCCGTCTGAACGAAGTGCAACATCCGTCCCGTAACCTGGAATTTTCCGTTTTTCTCCTTCAACTAAAATGAATGGAACCGGATTTGTGGTGTGTGCCGTCCACGGATTCCCCTGTTCGTCTTTCATGCATTCTGCATTGCCATGATCAGCAATGATAATGGTCGAGCCTCCAGCCTTTGAAACGCTTTCAACAAGTCGGCCGACACACTGATCAACTTCTTCAATAGCTTGAATCGATGCATCAATATTGCCCGTGTGACCAACCATGTCTGGATTGGCATAGTTGATGACAATCAGCGAATAGATTTGCTTCTCAACCGCTGCGATCGCTCCATGTGTGACCGCTTGAGCTGACATTCTTGGAGCCTTGTCGTAGGTGGCAACCATCGGACTGGCGACGAGTTCTCGGTCTTCTCCTTTAAATGGCTCCTCAATTCCACCATTGAAGAAATAGGTGACGTGGGCGTATTTTTCGGTCTCTGCTGTTCGAAGTTGTTTCAATCCGTGCTTTGAGACAACTTCACCCAGAATGTTGTTGAGATTTTGGGGCTCAAACGCGACCTTGACATCAAGTGAAGCATCGTATTGGGTGAAGGTCACGAAATCTAATGGGGTAATTGGTGATCGCTCAAACCCGTTGAAATTTGGATCAACAAAGGCCTGAACGAGCTGACGTGCCCGATCGGGTCGGAAATTGAAGAAAATGACGCCATCACCGCTTTTAATCGCCCCTGGTGCGACCCTCGTGGGGAGGACAAACTCGTCTGTTATATCTTCTTCGTAAGAATCTTTCAGGACCTGAGAAGCCGTGCGTCCATCGCCATCGCCGTCGACAATCATGAGATCATAAACTTTCTGCGTTCGATCCCAGCGGCGATCGCGGTCCATGCTGTAGTAACGACCACTAATCGTCGCAATTCGTCCGACACCAATCTGCTCAAGGTAGTTTTCGAGTCGAGCAATCATCTCAAGGCCACTCTTCGGCTTCGTATCTCGACCATCCGTAATGGCATGGATACAAATATCAGTCAATCCTTGCGCTTTCGCCAGATCGAGCACGCCAAACAGATGGCTCAGATGAGAGTGAACGCCGCCGTCAGAACAGAGACCCATTAGATGTAGGGTTTGTCCTCGTTCTTTAAGGGCTTGGCACGTGCCAACTAGTGCCTCGTTAGACCGCAATGTGCCGTCTTCTATCGCGTCTGAAATTCTTACAAGCTCTTGTGGCACAACGCGGCCTGAGCCAATATTCAAATGGCCCACTTCAGAATTACCCATTTGACCATCGGGTAAGCCCACATCCTTACCTGATGTGCGAATCAATGTACTTGGGTATGATGCCCAAAGGCTATCCATTATGGGCGTCTTAGCGCTGGCGATCGCATTATCTTTAGAGTCTTCGCGATATCCCCAACCATCTAAGATCACTAAAACGACTGGAGCAACGTGCCCGTGTGCCATAAGAACGGCCCTTTCTCTATCTACATTAATTTTCTCAGCAATAATACCACCTTAAGTTTGCTGTTCATCAGAGTCGAATATTGGCAAATCCCGCTATTCAAAACTTTGATGTTTGTCGACGTGCAACATCTACAATTCACGCAGTAAACCGATGGTATTCATTAGCATACGAACGACTACTTTCTCTTTCAAGAAGATCACAAGGTGACAGGAGCATTTTATGGGGCTTCAGGTTGTCTTCAAACACTGAAAGAAAAAAACAAAGATCTATAGACGATAAGTGATGGATTCATTAGATATGCCATGAAATGACGGCAAATACATTAAAAAAGCAATGCTTTCATTACAATTCAATACTTCTAATCACACAAAAGTGATGAAATATATCTATCTGTGAACGAGGTTGATGTGCTGCATTCCTTGAATTCTCAGGTTTAGCCTGAAGTAGGCTGCTATTCTTAGGTACGTCATCGAACGACGTTTCACATTAAATTTGATGTCCACAACTTAACAAGCTTCTCAACTTCATAACGAAGAAATTAAGAGGCTATCAAGTGGTGTCGGTACCTTATTTCCCCATCAGTCGATAGCACAATTTTTTGACGCTAGAAATCTTTTCATGAAATATGAAAACGTCTAGATATAAGAGCGTCTAGTGAATTATTTTTCGGCGTTATTGATCCCCGGCATGGTGTCGCCTGAAAGATGCTGATATACCTCGTGCCTTGCAGATTGATGCATCCCCTAAATCAATAACTAACTCAACAACGACTACTTTTTCTTCGTTTTAGACTTAGTCTTTTGCTTCTGTCGTTGCTTCTCACGCTTTGCTTCTGCTTTCATTGCTTTTTGCTGTGCGACTGCGGCTTGTCGAATGCGTTCTTTCTCTTCTTCGACTTTATCAAGGTAATAGTGATAATCGCCTCGATAGAGACGAAGTTCGCCTTCCCGAATTTCAACAATTTTGTTGGCTGTCTTTGAAATGAAATAGCGGTCGTGAGACACAATTAAGATGCTGCCAGTGTAGTTTTGGATGGCTTCTTCTAACATTTCCTTTGCTGGAATATCGAGATGATTGGTCGGCTCATCTAAAACGAGTAAGTTAGCGGGCTGAAGCAGCATTTTGGCGAGAGCTAGTCGAGCTTTTTCGCCGCCGCTTAGGGCTTGCACCTTCTTGAAAACCGTGTCTTTTTTGAAGAGAAATCGACCCAGCAAGGTTCGAACGTCCGTATCTTTCCAGTCTGGGACTTCGTCGTGGATGGTGTCGATAACTGTTTTATCGAGATCCAACGCTTCTGCTTGGTTCTGCTCAAAGTAGCCTGGGATGATGTTGTGGGCACCTAAGACAATTTCTCCTTCGGTGGGCTGTTCGTACCCCATGATGAGCCGGAGAAGAGTTGACTTTCCGCATCCGTTGGGACCCAGAAATGCAATGCGATCGCCCCGTTCAATCTCCAGGTTTGCACCCAAGAACAGTATTTTGTCGTTATACATGTGGGTCATGTCTTTGATCGTTACGACCTCACGCCCTCCACGGGGAGGTTCAGGAAACCGAAAGTTTAGCGTTTGGACTGATCCTGTTGGAGCTTCGATGCGTTCAATTTTGTCGAGTTGCTTTTCTCGGCTTTTTGCCTGAGTACTGCGGGTTGCACTGGCACGAAATTTTTCAACAAAGGCTTGCTGCTTCTCAATTTCTTTCTGCTGACGCTCATAAGCACTTAATTGTGCGGCAGCATTTTCTTCTTTTTGTTGCAAGTAGGACGAATAATTTCCGAGATAGGTGCTGGAGACGCCCCGTTCTGTTTCGACAATTTGGGTACACAACCGATCAAGGAATTCTCGGTCGTGAGACACGACGACCATGGGTGTGGTCAGCCCCTTCAAATAGTTTTCCAACCATTCAATGGTTTCTAAATCAAGGTGGTTGGTGGGCTCGTCCAGCAGGAGTAGATCGGGATTTTGTAGCAAAATTTTGCCGAGACTCATGCGCATCTGCCAGCCTCCGCTAAATTCGCTGACGTAGCGATCGCCATCGCTTGGCTCAAAGCCAACTTCAGGCATGATCTTCTCGATTCGCGCCTCAAGACCGTAACCATCTAGAGATTCAAACTTGCGCTGCAACCGATCCAACTGATGAATTAGATCATCCAGTGCATCCATGTCAGCGGTTTCCATCTGTTGCTGAACATTGTGCATCAAATGCTGAGTGTGATTCGCATCGGTGAAGACAGTCCAAAACTCGTCACGGACCGTTTGCTCTGGGTTCACTTCGAATTCTTGAGTGAGATAAGCAATTTGCAACCCTGACGGACGAATGACCGCACCGTCAGTGGGCTCAATCTCCCCTGCAATAATCTTTAGCTGTGTGGATTTACCTGCACCATTGACCCCGACGAGTCCAACACGTTCATTGGCTTTGACTTCCCAGTTGATGTCTTTCAAGACCTCACCCGTCGGAAAAATCTTATTAATGTGCTCTAGGCGAAGCATGGTTGACTCCAAGCTGATGAATGAACCTGATGAATGCTAAAAACTGATCTGAACGCAATTGGTCTCAACCCTAAGCTCTCGAATCACTGCGGCAAAACCGTCAAAAACCTACCTTTTTCAGTCACTCAGCCGACTACAGCAGAATTGGATTATTACGGCCCTCATCAGCTTAACAAATTTTTTAGATTTAGCAGTAGCAATTTCTCTAGCTCCAGAACCTAGGGAATTAAGCACGATTCGACCGTTGCTGATGGACTCATGTGTTCGTTCAGTCGATCCTCAATGTGACTATTAATGTCGGGTTTTGCTCACCAATCATCTCCGAAATCGGCAACATGCTCAGACAATCCGCTCTTCTTAGAACAGCAAATCTGCCGCACCTTGGATTTGTTCGATTGGGGCGATCGCCCGGGGCAGCGGTGGGAGTTTGACGACGGTTTGTTTGGGGAAGCGCGACGATACATCATCCTGGTTTGGCTCGTAGCGGTTATGCACGACATACCGATGTGAGATGTTCATCGATACGAGCGATTGCGCGAGTCGCTCAGATTCAGCAACGATTGCAGATTGTGCTTGGAGGACGTTGATAAATTCCGTAAACCCTGGATTTTGAAGTTTCTTTTGGGCGTCCATCACGCGCTTGCGCAAGGTACGGAGTCGGCCCATAAGCTCAATACGGCCTACAACATCCTGGTACTTAATCCATAACTTAAAGATCCAGCCGAGCCAATCTCCAAGGGCTGTTGGCATTTCTAGAAAGCGGAGAAGATGTCCAGTTGGGGCAGTGTCGAGCACGATTAAATCCTGCTGTTGCGAGTCGAGTAATTCAACAATGGTGAGCAACGACAGCATTTCATCAATACCGGGGAGGGACTGGGCGACAATTTGCCGCCATGCTTCTGGCCCATAGGCGATTCTCAGGTTGTCGTCTCCAGCGCTACCACCCATCATTTCGGCTAATTCCCAGAGATACTCTTCTCGAAATTTTTCGAGCACAGTATCGGCATCAATCTCTTGAGCGCTGAGATTCGATGATAGTGTCTGGACCTCGTGGCCAATGGACTGTCCGAATGCATCGCCGAGAGAATGGGCTGGATCAATGGAGATGACTCGCACCTGCTTATCTGGGTGACGAGCTGCCATCCCCCAGGCGATCGCTGCTGAAACGGTAGTTTTACCTACTCCACCTTTGCCTCCGATGACGAGGAGTTGTCGATGGTCAGCTATAAAGTCGCAGAAGCTGGGCTCAAGTTTGTCTGGCCAATGAACTGTAGGTACAGATAGATTTTGATAGATGGGGTCATTAGTAGTGACAGTAGCTACATCTGTCATGACGTGATCGAGCCGCATGGCTCCAACGGGTTCTGTATGTTGTTGGAATACTCGAAAGACTGGCAAGTCTTGGGGGGCAGCAAGTTCTAAAAATCGCTTGATTAACAGCTTCTGCTCAGCCTGGATAACACGACGAGCAGAAGCTCCTTCTGTCGGGAGTTCGTCAGGGAGTACCCGATTAACAAAGATGCCGCCAACGGAGATTTCAAGCGCATTGAGTGCGGATAAAAAGCGTCGCGTTTCTTCCCAACTCATCGGTTCAGGAATAGCCACAATGAAGCATGCGGTGGTTTTGTGATCATGGAGGAGTTGGCGTCCAGCCGCTAAATCCTCCCGCATGGTGGTCAGAAATTCATCAACGGTGTCAGGTGTGTAGTGTCCAGTCAATCGTTCACTCATCTCTCGATGTTTGGCCTGAAATAAGTCCAAGGAGTTGAGTAGATTATCCAAAAAATCCATCAAGCCTAATAAGTTCAGGCTGTGTCCGGTAGGAGCCATATCTACCACAACTCGGTCGGCCACCTTTTCTCGCAAGAGGCGTTGAATTTCTAGAATTCCCATCAATTCATCTAGGCCAGGCCAGCTTAAATCCCAAACAGGCCCTAGGTCGCTTCCTTCTACAAAGCTCCCTCGTTCAACCAATAGTTCCAACACCTTACCGTACTTGCTTTTGAAATCCGTCAGTAGTGCTTGAGCATCCAGCGCTTGAACCTGCAAGTTCGGTACATCATCGACAGCGCGAGGTATTTCATTGACCTCAATCTGCATGACATCTCCAAGGGAATGGGCTGGATCAGTCGAAATAAGCAGTACCGTCTCTTCGGTGAATGTTTGAGCCCATCGTCGCGCAAACCCGCATGAGAGAGTTGTTTTTCCCACCCCACCCTTGCCGCTAAATAAAGCAAGCTGTAGGCGATCGCATTCATTTAATGAATGAGGAACCGGTATGGACTGAGTGGATACATCTGATCGCGTTGAGGGATGCACGCCGGATGGTTGGGAGCCTGTAAAACGTTGATGGGTGATCATAGGTGACCAGAGTGACGAGATAAAATGATGAGACAAAATGACGGCCTACTTATAGATAGACTTCCCATCTGGAGGTAATCCGGAAACGTGCCGATTGCAATGAATGATTTAAGCAGTGGACGCGATGATGGTCGTGATGGCTCGTGGAATGCCTAATGGTATGTGGGTCACTGCCCCAAAACCACGATTTCATCTTGGATTTGTAGCGCTGCACGCATCGATGAAGCAGGGTATGGTGGAGCGCACTGCGTCCCACCATACCGCTTCCGTACTTAACGCAATTGCATGTTGTCATAAGCAACGCTTGACGTCTGAATCCCAATCTTTCGAATTGGCGCATGATTGCGATGAGTCTAGAGCCTGCTGACGAGTCGCTGCACAGAAATTGAATGCATCTATTTCGCAGAATGACATAACGAATAACGTTATGTATCAACCTTCTTCAAAATCTGATGAGTTTGGGCTGACTAGGATCTGGATGTCTGAGTGCGAAGAAGACATCATCCAAGCCCAAGGTAGATGGGTGGCAACAGCCTGATATCTCGTGTCCGTTTCTTCATTTCGATTTGATCCGCCCTCATTCACATCACCCTCTTGCTTAATCCATGAGTGATTTATTTAAAGGCTTCGAACAGCTCCTCGAATTGGCCAAAACCTTAGAGGAAAAAGCTGAAAAAGGTGAGTTAAAAGCTGATGTACAGTTCAATACTCGCCCTCTGAGTAACATTCCTCGGCAAGGCACGATGCCTACCGGTGGCATCGGGACGGAGCGAATTCGACGGCCGTCACCACGCTCCAGTTCGTCAGCTGATGATGTTATTGTGACGCCTCCACCGAGCGATTATCGACCCGCAGAGAGCAATAATCCTGATACGTTTGCTGATTCGGGCGATCGCCCTTCCTTGGGTGATGTGGGCGGTTTGTCTGATGTGTTGCAAGAGCTAAAAGAACTGGTCGAAATTCCCCTCAAGCGACCGGACTTACTCGATAAGTTGGGATTAGAACCCACCCGAGGCGTTTTACTGGTCGGCCCACCCGGGACCGGCAAAACACTGACGGCTCGCGCATTAGCCGAAGCATTAGATGTAAGCTACATCGCCATTGTTGGCCCTGAAGTCATGGGTAAGTACTATGGCGAAGCCGAAACTCGACTCAGAGGCATCTTTGAAAAGGCGGCAAAAGCGGCTCCTTGCATTGTTTTTATAGATGAAATTGACAGCCTTGCACCGGACCGTAGCAAGGTAGAAGGAGAAGTTGAAAAACGATTAGTGGCTCAGCTCTTGAGCCTAATGGATGGATTTGCCTCGACCAAGGGCGTGATTCTGCTAGCAGCCACAAATCGCCCCGATCATTTAGACCCTGCGCTCCGTCGACCTGGGCGATTTGACCGAGAGGTACAGTTCCGTGTCCCTGATCGGGATGGACGCTTGGAAATTCTGAGAATTTTGACGCGAAAAATGCCGCTGGATGAGACGGTGAATTTAGGAGCGATCGCCGACTTTGGCCTGGGATTCGTTGGTGCTGATTTGAAGGCACTCTGCCAAAAGGCTGCGTATGCAGCGCTCCGTCGACAGGTTCCATCGCTCGATGGTCCTATTCCCGACACGATGACCATCACCCAACAAGATTTTCTAACTGCAATCCAGGCGGTCAAGCCATCGAGTCTACGATCTGTTGAGATTGAGACGCCAGACGTCACGTGGGATGACATTGGCGGATTGGAGACCGTCAAACAAACGCTCCAAGAATCGGTCGAGGGCGCACTACTTTATCCAGAGCTCTATGAAAAGACGAAAGCTCAGGCTCCTCGTGGCATTTTGTTGTGGGGACCACCAGGCACGGGAAAAACATTGCTGGCAAAGGCGATCGCTGCCCAGGCGCAAGCTAATTTCATTGCTGTGAATGGACCAGAACTGTTGAGTAAATGGGTCGGGGCTGCGGAACAAGCTGTACGTGAACTCTTTGCAAAAGCTCGGCAAGCTTCCCCTTGTGTGGTCTTTATCGATGAAATTGATACCTTAGCCCCAGCTCGTGGAAAGTTTAGTGGGGATTCGGGTGTTAGTGATCGCGTGGTCGGCCAGCTACTAACAGAACTGGATGGCTTGCAACAGCAATTTGATGTGCTGTTGGTTGGAGCGACGAACCGTCCTGACGTGTTGGACCCAGCCCTGTTACGAGCCGGTCGATTTGATCTCCAAGTCAAGATTGATTTGCCGGATCAGATGAGTCGTCTCGCAATTTTGACCGTACACAATGGCGATCGCCCCCTCGCCGCAGATATTGACCTATCCGCTTGGGCTGCTCAAACAGATGGTTGGAACGGTGCAGATCTGGCGCTCTTGAGTAATCAGGCAGCCCTTGAGGCTGTTAGACGCTATCGGGCTCAGGGACAAACGGATCCGACTGTCATTGAAATTACTACCGACGATTTCAACGTCGCTTATGCGATGTTGCTTGCCCAAAAACAAAGACAGTAGTTTGACACCCATTAAACGGTGAAAAACTAGCGTTTAGTTCGGGCATTCACCACCTGATCTGACCAATCTGGAATTACAGCCTGATGAATCGACTGTCATCAAATGGCTGTCATCAAAGGTTTAAGCACACACTCTATTGAATTCACATCCACTTGTCACGAGGTTTTATGATTCCTGAATCGACAAAAGATGAAGCCCGCCGCCAAGCACTGGAAACCCTGATGTCTCAATTTGTTCAGCAGGGCCACCCCGATCAATATGCTCAATACATGGCAACATCTGCAATTTTCCAGGCAGATTTGGAATTGCGAAACGCTCAGCTCAACCAACTCATCGGATGGTTGCAGCAACACCATCCTGACGTGTACTCTACGGCGATCGCCGTCGTTGAGGGAACACGAGAAGAATTTGAAAAGCGACTCACCCAATA
>JBCBLF010000167.1:0-10383 GCA_038520475.1 Cyanobacteria bacterium J06627_8 | reverse complement strand
TGGGAACCAGCGATATATTTTGAATTCGTGGCTGTGATGACTTGATCGTCTTGGAGTGGATACGAATGGATCTGGTTACATTACAAGGCTGGCTTGACAATGCATCGTTCGCCATTCTATTTGCAACGATGTTGGTGTATTGGGTCAGTGCTGCGTTCCCAAATCTGTCGATACTAAGCAGCTTGGGCACTACCGGAATGGCGATCGCCAACTTGTCGATGGCGGCATTGTTGACGGCACGCTGGATTGAAGGCGGCTATTTCCCCCTCAGCAACCTATACGAGTCGCTGTTCTTTGTTGCGTGGGGCATCACGGCCATGCACCTGCTGGCTGAGCGTATGAGCCAGAGTCGCTTGGTGGGCACAGTCACGGCCCCAGTGGCAATGGGTATTACTGCATTTGCTGCATTATCGCTCCCCGATACGATGCAGCATTCAGAACCCCTCGTTCCAGCCCTTAAGTCTAATTGGCTAATGATGCATGTCAGCGTGATGTTAATCAGCTACGCAGCGCTAATGGTGGGGGCACTTATGGCGATCGCTTTTCTGGTCGTCACTCGGGGACAGGCTGTTGAATTGAAGGGAAGCTCAGTCGGAACTGGCAGTTTCCGTTCTGGACGAGAGAAGCTGAAGCCGATTCAATTACCTGATGATGAAGCACTATCAGGTGCTTCGTCGGCACAACCAGAGACTATCCCAGCCTTTGCCCAATCATCTGGAAATGTAGCCGTTCTGACCCCAGCTCCTGTCGCGACGGTAACCAATACCCAGACATCAGCAGGCAATGTCACTTTGTCTCCCCAGCGATTGACTTTGGCAGATACTCTCGACAACATCAGCTACCGAATCATCGGGTTGGGCTTTCCCCTGCTGACCATTGGAATTATTGCAGGAGCAGTATGGGCCAACGAAGCGTGGGGATCTTACTGGAGTTGGGATCCGAAAGAAACCTGGGCACTGATTACCTGGCTTGTATTTGCAGCTTATCTCCACGCTCGCATTACCCGAGGATGGCAGGGGCGTCGACCCGCAATTTTGGCTGCATCTGGATTCTTCGTTGTCTGGATTTGCTATCTAGGCGTCAATATTCTAGGCAAAGGACTTCACAGCTACGGTTGGTTCTTTTAGCTTGAGCATTTGAAACGTCTCAATCCAATGGGAGTGATGTATTTCATCACTGCTCTCGATATGAATAGCCATTCAAATTCATAGTCAAGAAATCGGGGTTTAAGCGAGCAATACGGCACCTAAACCCCGATTTCTTCGTAAACGTTATACGGCTCCTCTAGGAAAGAGCTACAGATAAAGTCAGCTTTCTCTCTTTGGGAGACGCCAAGCGAACGACTTCGCTCAACCTACGTTTCCTGAGCGAAGTCGTTGGCGCAGCCTCTCTGGAAGCGATAGGGAACACGTGTAGCAGGATTAGGGAATACTTACCAACCGTTTTCAGCCTGTGATTTAACATAGGCAGCAACGCTTTCAATCTCATCATCACTCAAACGATTTCTGAATCCTGGCATCATGCCTTTCCCATACGTCACTTGCTTGACGATCGCTTTTTCATCGTGGTCAACACCATACCCAGCCAAAAATTTTTCTAGGGCATCTTGTTGCAGTGTCTTGATTCTCATGATGTTGTTTCCGCCACCCATATGGCAGGCTGCACAGTTCGCTGAAAATATTCTGGAGCCCTCGTCAATACTGGCTGCATGAGCAACGGCAGGCGCTGTAACTGTGAGAAAGAGAGCGAACACAAGTGTGAATACGAAACATAAACTTTTCATAGATTAGTAAGTAAGTAAGTACAAGCTTTCGAGCTCAACTTATCTATTTCTACTTGGTGTGTCAAAAGACAATGCGTCAATATAGCCCTAACCATGGGCCTTAGAAGATTGTTTAGGCGTACTAAGACAGAATCGATCGATCAGTGCTGAGTTGCGCTTTCTTATCTCAAATTCAAGGGTTAGGTTTCCCTAAAAATCTAATTTTCAGCGTATTCGGTTCAACGATGCAGACCAGCCTACTAACCATCAATTTGAGAGAGCGATCGCCACAGCTCGATTAGAAATTTTGTTCCTTGACCAGGAGTAGAAAAACACGAAAGCTGGCCCTGATGATTGCCGGTTACGATTTGATAGCTAATCGAAAGTCCCATGCCAGTTCCAATGCCCACGGGTTTTGTCGTGAAAAACGGATTAAAAATCTTTTCTCGGGTCTGCTGATCCATCCCAATCCCGTTGTCCTTGATGGAAATCGTAACTTTATCGTCAGACACAACCTGAGTATTGATCGTGACACAGCCTGAAAAATCAGGCCCATGATTCGTCTGTTTCTCTTCAATGGCATCAATTGCATTAGCCAATAAGTTCATAAAGACTTGATTGAGGAGACCGCTGTAGCATTCGATCAACGGCAAATCCTCATAGTCCTTAATGACTTGAATCTCTGGATTCCCTGCCCGACCATTCAAGCGATTTTGTAAGATAACCAACGTACTATCCAGACTTTCATGAAGATTAACGGCTTTATAATCAGCCTGATCGAGCCGAGAAAACGTGCGCAGCGATTGAACAATTTCATGAATGCGTTCTGCTCCGTTCCCCATCGAGTGAAGCAATTCTGGAAAGTCGCTGATGATGTAATCGACATCCTTATCGCGAATAAAGGTTCGAACCTCATCCGGCATGTCAGGATACGACGTTTGAAACTGAGAAATAACGTCTGCCAGGCTTTTTGCATAACTCAAAGCAATTTCTAGGTTCCCGTAGATAAAATTCACGGGATTGTTGATTTCGTGGGCGATACCTGCCACAAGTTGTCCAAGGCTCGACATTTTTTCAGACTGGACAAGCTGAATCTGGGCTTCTTGAAGCTCTTGATACGACCGCTTCAGCTCTTGGGTTTTACATTGAGACTCTTCATAGAGCTGAGCTTGGTAGATCGCGATCGCCATCTGATTTCCAATATCTTGTAGAAGATCAATCTCATTTGAGTCCCAAGCTTTTTCACCTAGCATTCGCCCAACTTGCAAGCTACCCGTTTTTCCACCTGTCGTGTGAATCGGCAAACAGAGAAACGTGTATAGCCCCATTGATCGAAGAAATGCGTGAAGGTTGTCATCCGACAGCTCATCGAGATGATCAATTCGATAGAGACAATTACGTTCGATATGTTCAAACACAGACGGAAAGGCATCGAATGAATAGGTACCAATCGCACTAGATAGCCCTGTTTGCTTCCGTTCTTTAATAACTTTCAGCCGCTTACATTCAGCCGTCTCACACAATTCAGGTTGCTCATACCACGCAAAGGTACAACTGCTAGTCGCAAGTGCCGAAAAGATAGCATTCACTGAGTTTTGCAAAATGACCTCAAGGTCGAGAGAATCACGAATTTCTGCACTGATGTAGTTGAGCAGTTGCGTTCGATTGAGAAGCGAGCTGATCTGAAACTCAGCCTGTTTGCGTCTAGATATATCGTGATACGTTCCTAAGACCCCCACAACTTGACCATCAAGCCCTCGAAGAGGAATTTTATTCGTTTCTAACCAAATTTGGGAGCCATCTGCTTTGAGTAAGGTCTCGGTAATGCCAAGTTTCGCAGAAGCAGACTCCATGACCTGCCGATCATCGGCTCGGAAAGCCGATGCCTCAGTATCGGCCCAAGGCATGTCATAGTCAGTTTTACCTGCGATCGCTTCGGGTGTGGGCAAGCCCGCATCACGGGCAAAGTTCTCATTACACCCCAAGTAAACCGATTGTCGATCCTTCCAGAATATCGTGAGGGGAAAGGCATCCAGAACTGTTTTAAGGAACTGCTGAGACTGTTGATTAGCAATTTCGGCTTCTTTCCGGCTCGTTATATCTTGGATCACTGCAAGAGTGTGTTTCGGGTTTCCTTCAACATCCCGCACGATCGAAACTTGTGTATTGGCCCAAATGAAGCTGCCATCTTTACAGGAATACCGCTTTTCTTGAAAGAAGAAAGCGATTTCACCTGTAAACAGTCGTCGATGCTCGGGCAAAATGCGCAAACGGTCGTCTGGATGAGTAATCTCCATGACGGTCTTCGTCAAGAGTTCTGCTTGGGTGTATCCTAGCAAGTTACAAAAGCACGAATTGGCGCTGATGATTTTTCCATCCAGCGTCGCATTGGCCAGCCCAACAGATGCTTGGTCGTAAATACTGCGATATCGTTCTTCGCTTTCCCGCAAGGCAAAATCGATTTGCCGGCGTTGAGTAACGTCTACGGCCATCGAAATCACTAATCGGCGGCCATCCGGTAGATGACCAAGTGGTGCAGAGCTGAAGTCCCAGATTCGCTGCTCACCGTTGTGAACAGTAATTGTCATTTCTCCTTCGTCTAGTGGTGCCTTGAGTCCGTATTTCGGAAGAATCACATCTTCAAGCATTTTACGAGCGCGATCGCCATAGGCCCGCTGTGCCCAAATCTGAACCGTCGGTAATTGTTGGTGAGTATAGCCGGTCAACTCCGTCCACATTGCGTTCAACTGAAGGACTTCCCCATCCTCCGCATGAATCATAATCGGGAAGGGAGCTTCAGCGATCGCCCGCCTAAATCGCTGCTCACTGCTTTGAAGCTGTTGTTCCGCTCGTTTTCGTTCAGTGATATCGCAGTTAATCCCAATCATTCGATGGACAACACCCTGCTCATCGCGCTGTAGGATGGCATTGGCTTTGATGAAATGAATCGAGCCGTCTGGATGCACCACTCGAAATTCTGCATCATAGTCTCGTTTACCCCGGCAGGCGTCTTGCCGCAGTTGCTCAACCCTTGAGCGATCGTCCGGGTGAAGGCCATTCATCCACGCGTTACCCGCATCAGGACATTGTTCGGGTAAAATGCCGTAGAGTTTATACATCTGATCGTCCCAAATCAGACGATTTTGAACGATATCCCATTCCCAGATGCCAATATCGGCTGATTTCAAAGCCAGATTAAGACGATCTAAGAGTTGCTGTAAGTTGCTTGTCCGCTCAGCAACTCTATCTTCAAGCTGTTGATTGAGTTTTTCAAGAGCGGCTTCTGTCCTTGTGTGGCTTTCTTCAAGCCGAGTGAGGTCAGTTTGCGATCGCTCCAACTTTTGCTGCAAGTTTTTATTGGCTTCTTCTAACGCGTTGATTCGCGCTAAATAGTCATCTTGTGCGTTCATCAGCTTTGAAGGGTGACCACTTAAGAGTAGGACTATTGGGTAGGACGACTAGAATTTGTGTAGATTTCTGATATCGATTACATCATCTGACACATTTTTTGTTGAGCAGCGATCGCTACCTGCTTAAAAAGTGCATCAGCCCTGAGCGAGTTTATTGTTCAAGTGTATTGCTCAAGATTCCTTAATTGAAACAGTTATCAATGTTTCGTCATGGAATTATGGTGCCCCTTGCTAGCAGAAAAGCCACTCTAAAACTAGTATTAGATCAGATCCTTAGACCTGCTTTAGATGGCTGCATTTAGGGAATGTGTTTGGGGAGACACTCACATCTAGCTACAGACAACCAAAAACGGTATCAAGGTAGGTAGTAAGCACCTTGATACCTCTTCGTTGATATCACTTAGCAGCCTCAATCTATTGAGTCAGCTCAGTCGGGCCTGAGGATGTTGTATGACCTCAGAATTTCTGTCTTGCCGCAAGATATGAGCATGTTCCCCGCGCCGTCCTGAAGTCGAACCAACAAGGTTTCACTACTTGATTGGGAGCTGTCGTCGCTGCAGCTCTGTCTTCAACTCTTTAGGACTAAACAAAACGGGCACAAAATGAATGCTTTTCACTTCTTTGAAGTAGAACAGCACTGGAACAGGTGACCAGAAGATTCGCCAATTTTGCCAATCAGCATAGGGAAATCGACGAATGAGCGTTTCACCTCGACAAACCTCTAGTGCTGTGGGGGTAAAGATGAGCCGTAGCGATGCCGCCTGATACATCAGAAACAGCCCAAACAGTCCGATAACGGCACTCACCCACGGCTGAAGCAATAGGAGTGGAATAGCAGAAAAGACCAATACAATTGGGATCCAATAGCTAGGAGATAGGGTCACGGATGACGTTTCCGATGCGTCAGATGACCGAGCAGCAGTCGATGCAGATTCAGTCATAGATTGCTTCCTCCGAGTCCATATATTTAATGGTTCAGCATCCCTATTATGACGGATATAGCCCTATGTGGGTTAGGTGTGGTTAAGTACGGTAGAGTGCTTTCAATCCACCGTACTTAATACAGTTTAGCGATGAGCGATATACGGGACGTCCAGGCAGCGAATGAGGCTTTCTATCGAGCGTTTGAGAAGAAGGATATTGAGGCGATGGAACACGCCTGTTCAAAAGGGGCAGGATGCCTATGTGTTCATCCAGGGCGATCGCCTTTGAAAGGGTGGGATGAGATTCGTCGCTCGTGGGTGCAGATCTTCAAAAATACTCAGTATTTAGAGATTGATATTGATGTCAAAGAGACTGAGATCAATGGAGCGATCGCCTTTGTCGTGCTAACGGAAACTGTGCGTCAAGTAGCCAGTGGCCGGCAAATGGTCGCACAGTCTGTGGCAACAAATATTTTCGAGAAGATGGGCGATCGCTGGTACCTTATCCATCATCATGGCAGTCCTGTTGCCACGTAATGTGTTTTGGCATGCTGCATTAATCTAGGGTACGGAAACCGTAACAGATGAACCAACAACTTCACCTTGGTTGAGAAATTCCTCATGCCCATTCGCATTGAGTGTCACCATCACGGTATTCATTCCCGAGTCTAAGGACGGAAGATGATGCCAATTACTGTAGATGCGCATGATTTTCTCGCCGTTGATGTAGAGGTGCGCGTGGCCTTCGTTAATAGTACTGTCTCCGTTGACCCGTTCAGGTGCAAAGGCAAAGTTCTCCGTGATCAGCTCTAGATTCCAACCATTGATGGGATCTTCGTGAACAACGAGCTGAATCGATGGCATCGCATCAGCATCCGACACATTGATCGACCCATGGTGGTGTCCATCGCCGTGACCTGATGCATCACCATGCATCCCTCCATGGGAATCTCCATGGGCATCATGGGTGTCTCCATGCGCGCCATGGGCATCGCTGGCAGATCCATGAGGAGCAGCTTCTTCAGAATGGTGTTCATGTCCCTGTCCGTCAGCAACCAATTGAGGTAGATGGGTCTGAGATGCAACGGCAGAAGGTGTCAGACCTATTAACAATCCAGCACCAAACTGGCTACAAAATAGAGCTGCACTGAGATATTTCCCGCTGATTCTAGTTTTTTTCATGGTGATGAATGGATATAACGTTGAGCACAATGGCTAGCCAATTGCTGATAAATCAGCAAATAGCTTTTTTAGCACCTGATGCATGTGTTGATAGGCGATCGCATTTCCCTGCTTTTTGAATAAGTCAGCAGCAACATTCAGATCATCAATTGCCCGCTGATGATGGCCGAGTCGATGATGCAACATTCCTCGATTGACATAGGCTTGAGCAAACGTTGCATCACCTGCAATCGCAGCTGTGAAATCGTGTCTGGCTTGGGCGATCGCCCCTTGATATTGATAGGCACAGGCTCGATTGAAATAGATCTCAGGGTCTCCATGATTAAGCCGAAGGGCTAGCGTCAAATCAGCGATCGCCCCTGCTGAATTGCCCTGCTGCAAACGAGTAACACCTCGATCACTAAGAATGTTGGCAAGCACACCCCTATCATCACTCAGCACATGACGAAAAGCTTGATTGAAATCATCCACAGATTGCTCAAGATCACCTCGTACTGCTTCGGCAAGGCCTCGATTATAGTGCGCTTGCACGTCATAGGGGCGTCGTTGAAGAACCGTGGTGAAATCTTGGATCGCAGCAACCGAGTCTCCTCGTCGATACCAAGCAAGTCCCCGATTTAAGTAGGCATTTAAGTGATTTGGATTCAGTGAAATTGCCATACTGCAATCAGCGATCGCTTCATGATGCTGGTTCAATTGAATGAAAATCAGGCACCGATTTGCATAAGCACTTGCTAATTCATGATCATTTTGAATTGCCTTAGAAAAAGCAATAAGAGCGGCGTGATAATTCCCCTCATGAGAAAATTGAACGCCAGCCTGAAAAAACGATGAATTAGATGCCATTTGCGTTTCGAATGGCTGTTCAGCAGCTGAGGCAGTTAGCGGAGAGGCAAGACTATTGGGCGTTCCCAGCACAACACCCAGTAAAACAAACAGACTGAGTCCCACTGTGTAAACAACTCTTTTTAGAGAACGTGATCGAGCGTCTGCCTGCCCTACGCCATGAGATTCTAAAAGCTGAAGCACGGGTCGAATGAGCCCCATATGCGATATCCCTGCTTAAGACATTTCTGTTCTGGTATTGCTGAATTGGGGAGCCAACATAGGTGTGAGGTCTTCGGCCTCACACCCAGACTAATCATGGCCTTGAGCAAAGCCTTTATCTTGATGTTTTCGGCTGGATATATTGACTCTACTGACAAGAAAAAGTTGCAGGCTACCAACCCTTTTCTGCTTGATCAAGCACGTAAGCAGCGACATTTTCAATCTCTTCTGCAGAGAGTTTTCCTCCAAATGCTGGCATCGCGAGCTTGCCGTTGGTGACCTGATTCTTAATTGCCTCAATCGATGCCATATCGTACTTTTCTAAATCACCCTTACGAAGAGACTTGGCAGCATTCACGTAGTTATTGCCGCCCGCATGACAGGCATTACAATTTGCAGCAAAAACCTGTGCACCGTTTGCCAAATCAGCTGCAAACGCAGGACCGATTCCAAATCCACTGACAGCAATCAACAGCGTCAATACAAACGATAGAGAAAGCCGAATCACAGCTGTCATATTCTTATGCTCCTTCATCATTCTGTGTTTATTAACAACCACGTCCACACGCCACTGACTCAAAACTGATGGATTGATCGTTCGCTTTAGGTTGGTGTCGATCTGGGTAAAACCCGACACCAGAAACAACTTCCATGGGTTCGCCAACGCCAACCCATCCGACGGTAACCAAAGGATTATGGAAATCTTGTCAATCCATCAGGCTTCTAAAAACACGCAGATTTGCTAATGCCATCATGCGTCTATCGAATCGTCATGCCAGCTGTGGAAATCGCTACGCCTATGGTGAAGAAGAGAATTCGTCTCGTCAAAAGACACGCCGTCAAGTATTACGTCATGTTACGGCAGGATTGAGTTGCCCAATGTTCAGTTCATCCACGCGATAGAGTGAACTCTGCATGCAAGCGAGCGTCTTTTCTGCATTCTCTTTATAAATCGATAGGCTATGGCTCCTTTACCGGATCACCGACCTCACCAACTTTCTCTAGGTCCTCTGGAATCCGAGATCTTAAATATCGTGTGGAGCAGTGCGCCCATTACTGCAACAGCGATTCATGAGCACCTGACGCAGAATCCAGATCGAGAATTGACGTATCCCACTGTGATGACGGTACTTCGTCGTCTGGAAGCAAAGGGGTGGGTAACTTGTGAGCGGAAAGCACGAACATTGTGGTGGCAAGCGCAAGTATCTCGCCAAGAAGCAGATATGATTTTGGCTCACCATCAGCTTCAAAATTTTCTTTCCATTAGCAATCCCGATATTGTGGCAGCATTTGCCGACAGCTTAGACCATGCGAGTCTAGAGCAAATTGAGGCGATCGCCCAACGGCTTCGAGAGGTCCGTCAAGCTCGACACGAGGAGGAGAACTAGCCCGTGCATCTATGGATGGTTGTCTTCAGCGTATTGATTGGAATCGGAGTGCGGTGGTTCATCTTGTATTCGAATGGCGATCGCTTCACCGACGGTGACGTTCAGTCTGGCGATTCACAATATGAATGGCGAATCTTGAGTGCTTTTTTGATTCCACCTCTGTTGCTACTCGCTACAGCCAGTGCCCTACTGCAAATGGGCACAACAGGGACAATGCTGGGAGTGCCAGTTGGACGTATCGGATTTGTCCTGGGTCTAGGGTTTCTCAGTAGCGCTGGTGGTCTGGCCCTATATCTGGGTTTTCAGGGGTGGCGATCGCTGCAACAGGTCCGCACCTATCCCTGCATTACTATTGATGGCTACTCGGCACGGATTCTAGAAACAGAGCTTCCGTTTGCGGGTCAGGTTGGATTTTGGAATCCTGAGCTAGTAGTCAGTCAGGCATTATTAGACGTCCTGACTCCCGAGCAGGTTGCGGCTGTTCTGGCTCACGAAGATGCCCATGCGCACTATCACGATACGTTTTGGTTCTTCTGGTTAGGATGGCTTCGTTCACTCACGGGTTGGTTGCCGCAGACTCAAACCCTATGGCAAGAACTGTTACTGCTACGAGAAATTCGTGCCGACCGATGGGCCACTCAAGTTCAATCCGTTGCCCCCCTTGTGCTGGC
>JBCBLF010000166.1:0-10390 GCA_038520475.1 Cyanobacteria bacterium J06627_8 | reverse complement strand
TTTTTACTCCTGGATTTGGTGCTCGGAAATGGCATCGCGCTAGCACTTTTTTGTCTAAGAAGACTGAGAGTCAATTGCGAACATTCAAATCATGCAGTTGACTTAGAGCACACTCTAAGTTTTATGGTGAGAGACATGGAGCCAGACCTATCCATTCAGCAAGTTGCTGCGATGACTCACCTCAGCGCACACACCTTGCGATATTACGAACGCATCGGTTTGTTGACTCCGGTCAAACGAGCCTCCAGTGGACATCGTCGATATTCGAGTCAAGATATTGCCTGGGTTATCTTTCTGGTTAGGCTTCGAGCCACGGGAATGCCGATTCGAGAGATGCAGCAGTTTGCTGAATTGAGGAGACAGGGCGATCGCACCTTTATACAACGGCGCCAGCTCCTCGAAGCCCATGAACAGCAGGTTCTTCAGCAGATCAACGAACTACAGCAAAATTTAAGGGTCATTCAAGACAAAGTTCAGTACTACAAGCAACTGGAAAACCACCATGACGCCAACTCACCCACAGCATCCATCGAGTGATCGTTATCAACGAGGATGGCAAAAGCTCTCAGAAATTGACGGTCATGCGGGCGAAAACGTAATCAACAGTCTAGAAGACATTGCCCCTGATTTAGCGAGATATGTCATCGAGTTTCCCTTTGGAGATGTCTATTCTCGACCAGGACTCGATCTCAAATCTAGAGAGATTGCGACCATTGCAGCGTTAGCTGCAATGGGAAATGCTCAACCTCAACTCAAGGTTCACATTCACGGTGCGCTGAACGTCGGTTGCACTCGTGAAGAAATCGTAGAAGTCATGATTCAGATGGCCGTTTATGCCGGATTCCCTGCTGCGCTCAATGGCATCTTTGCAGCCAAAGAGGTGTTTGCAGAACGAGATGCTTGATGCTCCACAGGTGCTAAATGCTTTGGACTGACGTAGTTGAACGTTGTTTCACGGACGCAGCCCGTGAAACAACGTTCTTAAAATTCAAAGCCTTGCATGAAATGCGTAAGTCTTGATGATATTAAATCCAATGCTGTTCCGATAGATGAATGTTAGCCCTGGCGCTTTAGCAGTGTCTGTTCCAAGCGATTGAACTCTTCTTTGATATCTGACCACAGCTTTCGGTTGTGAGGGTCAACTCGGAGGGCTTTCTTCAAGTAAATCTTTGCTTTTGAGTATTGATTCTCATCAGTAAAGTGTCGCGCATATCGCTGGTAGGCGATCGCCTGCCACTGTTTCACTTCTGGATCAGCAGGAATACGTTGAACGAGACCTTCTACCAGGGCGATCGCTCGTGCAAATCGCTTACTTCGAAGTAACTCTTGAAGCTGACGATAGCTGTTCTTTTTGAGCTGATTGTCAATATCCGAGAGTGCTGGATTTTGACGAATTCGAATCGGTTGAGGGCGAGATGCTGCTTGCTCGCGGACTGACTCAGGTGATGATGCTTGATGCTCAGATGAAGGGGAATGTGAGGCATCAGTTGACGGATGAGTCTGAAACGAAATCACCGATGGGCGATCGTTCGCTGTGTTGAGTGCATGGGTGACCGATTCATAGGCATGAGTCAACTCAATGAACTTTGTCTTGGCCCATTCAGGATTGTCAGGGTTTACATCTGGATGATATCGGCGAACGAGTCGTCGATAGGATGTCTTGACTTCGTTTGCAGAAGCCCCAGCCCGTAATCCCAACAATCGATAGCACTCTGAAAGCATCATAAAGGCAATACAACCCGTTTCAGATATTGAGTTGTGAGGGTCATCATAACCATCAACAACTCAATAAGACAAGGAACACGGGGCTCGAAAACGAACTCAAAACAGTTGCAGTGAATTGCCGTGTTATCAGACGAAATAAGCCCAGTTAAAATCACACCTAATCTAGCAGATTTGTCTAAAATCCGGATCACTCTTGGTTCAAAATCTGTCTTTGGAAGCCATCGATAGTTTTTGTAGGACTCACGCGCAATTTCTCTGCACTCAGCATATTCTTCTCGGTAATGGTTGGACTGTGCCCATCATTACCGAGAAAAATGCCTAAATATGTCAATGTCCTGCTGCTCCTGAATTCAGCTATGGAGCAGCAGGACATTGACATAGCTTTACACCGAAGTGCCATTGGACATAGCCGACTGAGTCACGGCAGTCTGCCGTGACTCAGTCGGCTATATGAAGCATTGAGTAGTGAGAGCTATGCAGCGCTTTGATCTTCAATGACGCGGTCAATTAGACCGTACTCCATCGCTTCTTGGGCAGATAGAAAGTAATCTCGATCGGTATCTTTCTCGATCTGATCGACGGTTTTGCCAGTGTGATGGGCCATCAAATCATTTAATTCACGCTTGATGCGGATGATTTGTCGGGCTTCGATTTCGATGTCGGTTGCCTGACGGCGACCCGTGCCACCCAGTGGCTGGTGAATCATGATGCGAGCGTGGGGAAGTGCCAGTCGCTTTCCTTTGGTACCAGCAGTTAGCAGGAAAGCACCCATTGACGCGGCGAGGCCAACGCAGATCGTGACGACATCTGACTTAATGTGCTGCATTGTGTCGTAGATGGCCATGCCTGCTGTAACCGAACCTCCAGGAGAATTGATGTAGAGATAAATCGGCTTGCCTGGATCGTCGGAGTCGAGGTAAAGCATGTAGGCCACGATCGCATTGGCGATGCCATCGTCTACTTCTTCAGCAAGAAAGATGATGCGTTCTCGGAACAACCGCTCATAGATGCTGATCCACTGCTCGTAGGGACTGCCGGGAAGGCGGTATGGAACGCTAGGAACACCAATAGGCATAGGTCTTACACAGAATCAGGACAATGAGACTAAAACAACGGAATTAGAACAATAAATGAAGCAGGTCGAATGGAACAAAAGAGTGTGAAACGAAGAGCTGTAGAACGAACAACGTCATTGTGCAGAACTATGCAGACGTTTGCAGTTGAGGGGCGATCGCCTCTTTAGGGCTCTCCAATACACGATCAATCAGACCATAGTCTTTTGCTTCTTCAGGCGTCATGTAGAAGGTTCGCCCCATATCTTCGGTCAGCTTTTCTTGGGTTTGCCCCGTATTCTCAGCCAAGATATCAACGACTGAGCGTCGCTTTGACAACACCTGGGTTGCATTGATTTCAATGTCTGACGCTTGCCCTTGAGTTCCGCTATAGGGATGACTTAGAGCCAAGTTGGCATGGGGTAAGCTCGCGCGTTTGCCCTTTGTGCCCGATGAGAGCAGCAGGGCTGCAACGCCGACAGCTTGGCCGAGGCAAATGGTGGCAACCTCCGATGAGATATGCTGCATCGTGTCGTAAATCGCCAGTGCAGCCATAACCGATGACATGCCCATCGTTGGAGAGGCCATGCCAACACTGACTGGATCTCCAATTGAGTTGATGTACAAGTAAATCGGCTTGCCCGGATCATCAGAATCCAGATAGAGCATGGACGAAATGATCGAATTCGCCAAGCCGTCTGTAATTGGGCGATTGATAAAAATAATCCGCTCTAGACTCATGCGCGTGTAGATATTGATCCACTGCCATTGAGGACTGCCAGGGATGTTATATGGAACGCGAAGAACGCCATCAACAGACATAAATCGTAGGTTGTTTAACTAAAACGTCAACGAAATCAAGTGGGCAGAAACGCTGTGAACGCGAAGCATCTCGATGGAAATTTCTGGATCGCTGTACTTGGATTAGCGTATCTGAATCACGATACCGCTCATTTCCAGATGCTAAGCCTCAACTACGTTAATGCAGCTGGAATTGCCGCGGGCAGATCTTTGGAGCTTTCTAACACACGGTCAATCAGACCATATTCCTTCGCTTCTTCAGGATTCATATAGAACATGCGATCGGTATCACGCTCTAACTTTTCGATGGGTTGGCCAGTGTTGTGCGAGAGAATATCGAACATGGCTTGGCGATTGTCCAAGACTTCCTTCGCACGAATTTGAATGTCAGTGGCTTGTCCTCGTGCGCCCGAGCGAGGCTGATTGAGCACGATGGTCGCGTGGGGAAGGCTTGCACGATACCCTTTTGTACCTGCGGACAAAATCATGGATGCGGTTCCCATCGCTTGACCAATGCAGATCGTGTGAACTGGCGGTTTCACGTAATTTAAGGTGTCGCAAATCGCAAATGCTTCAGTTTCAAATCCAACGGAATCGCCCGTATACCAAGACGTTCCGGTGGAGTTGATGTAGAAATAAATAGGTTTTTCAGGATTATCGAATTGCAAGAATAGCAGTTGAGCAATGATGAGCTTTGTAACGTCTACTCCAAGCTGCCGCTTCGCATCGTCTGAAGAGAAGAGCGGAAGCCCCAGATAGACAATGCGTTCTTTGAGCAAAAGAGATGGAAGATCCGGAGGGGGAGTGCGATAGTATGCATCCCCGGTGTAGTAGGGAGATTGAACAGCTTTAATCGATGAACTCATAACCTTGTTAACGTGCCTACAACTTGGGAGACATATCCTACATAGTAACGCTGTTGCTGAACAAGGTGACGGTTCTTCGCAATCGAGATAACCGCCCATATAACCGTAATGGCTAGGACCTACGTCAGTCTTCTCAATACTCACGTCTAGCCCTCTCCCAAGATCGGGAGAAGACTAGGACAGGAGGGAGATTGACAGGACGTTACATGATGAGAATTTCAGGCTTGAGTTGGTACACATGCGGGCACCATGTGCCTCACCTCTCACCATTCATTCAAAATGACTTATCAGAATTCTATTGGGATCGTAAAAGAACGCAATAAAAACCTGTTTTAGACCGTTGCAGATGTGAAACAAATGGAAAGAATCTCAACGGCTCAAAGAGACCGCGCCTAGAATTTCATCAGGTTGGATGTCAAGCCTCGACGTCTGTCGAATTGACACATCGTACCTTGGCTTGACTCTCGCTCGTACTCGCCGCAGCGCTCTGAACTAGAGCGAAGGATATTGCAATGAAACAGATTCCAGCTTCAATATTGACGCTGACAGCCGGTATTCTGATCACACTGATTAGCCTATGGGTTGGCCAGAATCATGGCTTGTTACCGGAGCAAGCATCGGTACAAGCGCCACTCGTCGATGGGTTGTTTGACCTGATGGTAACCATTGGCACTGCCCTTTTCATTCTTGTTGAAGGGGCAATCATTTACTTCGTGATTCAATATCGTCGTCGAGATGGCGACAACGAAGACGGTGTTCCACTTGAAGGAAACTTGCCGCTTGAAGCTTTCTGGACTGCGATTCCAGCCATTATCGTTGTTGGCCTTGGGGTGTACAGCGTAGATGTATTTCAGCAGATGGGCGGGTTTAATCCTGGTGGACACCATCACGGTTCCGCAGAACATGCTGTTGCTCAGGTGGCTCAAGTCCCGAATGGTGAGGTTGGGGGTGATGTTATGCCTCTTCTCGCCGAAATGGATAGCTCTGAGATGGCAGAACCCTCAGAACGAATTTACGGTTTTGGTTCGGAGTCTGATCAGCTTGCAGATTTAACAGTTGATGTCACTGCAATGCAGTTTGCTTGGCTGTTCAACTATCCCAATGACGGCATCATCAGCGGAGAACTCCACATTCCAGCGAACCGTGACGTTCAACTTAATATTTCTGCCCAAGATGTGATTCACGCGTTTTGGGTGCCTCAGTTTCGTCTGAAGCAAGATGCGATTCCGGGTGAAAAAACCGAATTGCGGTTTATTGCGAATCGCCCAGGCACCTACCCAATCATTTGTACTGAACTCTGTGGCAGCTATCACGGTGGGATGCGAGCAGAGGTGATTGTTCACCCTGAGAATGAATTTGATCAGTGGTTGGCTGACAATCGACGCGTTGCTGATGCCAGCGTGGATAACCCGGCCATGGATAACGGTGCGATCGCCGCAAATACTGATCTATTGAGTGATCCGGCACAGATGAGTGATGAGGAATTTCTCGCTCCCTATGGTCATGAAATGGGCATCAATGCAGAGGCGATCGCCCATCTTCATCCTGCACCAGCTGTGGCTTTACCTATCCGATAAGGGAGGGCGAAGCATCGTGTCATCCATTGCAATAACGACGAGACATAAAGCGAGTGTTTGTTCATTCATCGCTGTCGCGACGTAGCATCCAACCACATTTTCTGTTCAATGAATCGCCGTTCAAAACACCGACAATAATCATCAAATCATATGGCTCAAGCACAAATTCCTATCGATCGCCCGACCGACGAGTCTCCAGGCTTTACCTTCTTTCCTGACCATCATGGGCGCACGACCTGGCGGTGGTATGAATATTTCACCTTTAACGTCGACCATAAGGTGATTGGGATTCAATACCTTGTGACGTCCTTCTTCTTTTATTTGATTGGCGGACTCATGGCGATGGCCATGCGAACTGAGTTGGCAACGCCTGACCCTGATTTCATTGATCCAAGCTTGTACAACGCCTTCTTGACTAACCACGGGACTATCATGATCTTCCTGTGGATTGTTCCAGCCGCCATTGGTGGTTTTGGAAACTATTTGTTGCCTCTGATGATTGGGGCACGAGATATGGCGTTTCCTAAGCTGAATGCGATCGCCTTTTGGCTCAACCCACCAGCTGGACTGCTGTTGATGGCGAGCTTCTTTTTCGGGGGAGCTCAATCTGGATGGACATCGTATCCTCCCTTGAGCATCATCACTGCCTCAACCGCTCAGTCGATGTGGATTTTGTCCATTGTTTTGGTGGGAACATCATCCATCATGGGTGCGGTGAACTTCCTTGTGACATTGATTCACATGAGAGTTCCGAGCATGACATGGGATAGGCTACCGCTATTTTGCTGGGCGATGTTTGCAACCTCAGTGTTGGCTTTGTTCTCCACGCCTGTGTTAGCAGCAGGTTTGACATTGCTGTTGTTTGACATTAACTTCGGAACCTCTTTCTTTAAGCCTGATGAGGGCGGAAACGTTGTTCTTTATCAGCACTTGTTCTGGTTCTATTCTCACCCTGCGGTCTACCTGATGATTTTGCCTATCTTCGGCATTATGTCGGAGGTCGTTCCCGTTCATGCGCGTAAGCCAATTTTCGGATACAAGGCGATCGCTTACTCCAGTTTGGCGATTTGTGTCGTGGGCTTGTTTGTGTGGGTTCACCACATGTTTACGAGCGGAACAGCCCCCTGGATGCGACTGTTCTTCACGATCTCAACCTTGATTGTGGCGGTCCCTACTGGAGTCAAAATCTTTAGTTGGGTAGCAACCCTCTGGGGTGGAAAAATTCGGCTCAACAGCGCCATGCTCTTTGCCATTGGCCTGTTGGCGATGTTCGTTCTTGGTGGATTGAGTGGCGTTACGTTGGGAACGGCACCCGTCGACATCCACGTCCACGACACCTACTACGTGGTTGCCCATTTCCACTACGTGTTGTTTGGTGGGTCAGTTTTTGGCATCTACGCAGGGATTTATCATTGGTTCCCCAAGATGACTGGGCGAATGATGAATGAAAAGCTGGGCATTGTCCATTTCATCATGACTTTTGTCGGTACTAACCTCACCTTCTTGCCCATGCACTCGCTGGGTCTCCACGGGATGCCGCGCCGCGTCGCGATGTATGACCCCCAATACACAACGGTCAATCAGTTGTGCACGTTTGGAGCCTTTGTGTTGGGGTTGTCCGTCGTTCCGTTTTTCATCAATGCCATCTGGAGCTGGATCAGTGGACCAAAAGCTGAGGGTAACCCTTGGAGAGCGTTGACCTTGGAATGGACAACGGAATCTCCACCGATTATCGAGAACTGGCCTCAGTTGCCTGCTGCTGAGACCGGACCCTACGACTACGGCATGGGTAAACCCGTTCCCAATGCGCCACCACTGGAAGCAACTTCAGCTCAGTAACACCTGAACTAAAGGGACATTGCAGTCATGCAGTGTCCCTTTACCGAACGGAAGAACTGCTGCTCATCACTGACATTCAAAGGATATCGATTATGGTTGATACTGCTCAAACTGGGCTACAGGTTACGACAGGAGAAATTCACGGCGCAGATGCTCATCACGAAGAACATTCTGATTTACGGGTTTGGGGACTCATCACCTTCTTAGCGTCAGAGTCTTTAATGTTTGGTGGGTTTTTCGCAGCCTATCTGGTCATGTGGGGCCTCTCTACTAAATGGCCTCCTGAAGGAACCGAAGTTGAACTCTTGCTTCCTGCCATCAATACCATCATTCTGGTATCCAGTAGCTTTGTGATTCACAAAGGTGATGAAGCCATCAAGCAGAATGATGTCAAAGGGATGCGCCTCTGGTATTGGATCACGTTCGTGATGGGGGCGGTTTTCCTTGGCGGTCAGGTGTATGAGTACAACACTCTGGGCTATGGACTCGCGACCAACGTATTTTCAAATTGCTTTTATCTATTAACTGGCTTCCACGGACTCCACGTATTCGTCGGGTTGCTGCTGATTTTGGGTGTAATCTGGCGATCGCGCCGCGACGGTCACTATAACGCCACTAAGCACGTCGGCGTTGAGATGGCCGAAATCTACTGGCACTTCGTCGACATCATCTGGATCGTCCTCTTCCTCCTCATCTACATCCTGACCCTGCTCTAGCAGAGACTCATCCGTCAGCGGTGAGGATGAAGCATCTGGCTATACGTATGTAGTAAGGGCGAAGCAACTGGCTCAAGTGTTTGGCAAAACACACCAATTTTTGTCCAGATGCTTCGCCCTTACAGGGTATGGGTATCTAGATGCTTTGCCCTGATCGCTGAGGCAGGTACGAGGATGCCGAGTGGGTATGAAGAGGGAGAACGATATTCGGTTACTTTACTTAAGTGCTATCTCTAGCTTCCTTCTGTATTCAGGATTGCCGAAGGGTTGCGTCACCTTGACCTGTGCTGAATCTCAAATAATTCTTAGATAAGAAAAATTACTTTAAGTGATGCTGATGTACCCGTGAAGCGCTTGTTTCTGGGTCGCCCTCATATACTACTTTTTTAGTTAGAAAACATTGTCCGCCACATTTGCATCAGAATAGCTATCTGTTCGGGCTTCTCTGCCTCTGGGTTAATGTAATTTAGCATTGTTTCGGCATTGGAAACCACCGGGATTGTTTCAATCGCATCTCGTTCAACAAACATTTTTTCAATCACCCCGTCTTTCACTAGCATGGAATATCGGCAAGATCGGAACCCCATTCCTTTACTAGAAAGGTTGACCATCATCCCCATCTCGCGAGTAAAGTCGCCGTTCACATCGGGAATGAAACTCACCTGATCAGCTTTTTCTGCTTCAGCCCAAGTTGCTAGTGAAAACGGATCATTGACGGAAATGCAAAGGATCTCATCGACACCGTTCGTTTGAAATACCTTGGCATACTTGTTATAGCCTAATAATTGAATAGAAGAATAAGGATAGGTAAAAGCTCCCGGAACCGCAAACACTACAATGGTTTTGTGATCAAAGAGATCCGTCGTCGAAAGCTTGTACCATTCACCCTCAGCAAACATCCAAAAACTTACCTGAGGAACACGGGGCTCCTGATGATTGAATACCACTTTCCTCGCTCCCTTACTCGCATTCAACAGTAGAGTCAGTCGACCCCTTCTGAACTACGAGATTAATGAGTAGAGACATTACCCCAGGGCCAACGGTTATCCACCCTCACACCTTCTAGCTAAGAACGGCCACTCGTCTAAAAAACAGACATCCAATATATCCATAGGCACGTAGCAGCTAGCCAGAACAACGGGTCGGCTAGCTGCTCAAATACATCCAAAACGAAGAGAACTCCACGCAGTAGCTGACACGTTGATTCATTCATTATGACTATCCTCTCAAATTTCCTTGAAACACTGCTCTAAGTTTTGTATCGGGTTCTACTCATATCTCGCGCTTGGATGTTGTGAGTGCACGTTGCACCTTCTCAACATCCAGAACTGGAAAGTAATTAAGCAAGATGTAAGTTTATCTGTGTTCAGGATTCCTGAAGGTTGGTATAGCCTCACCCGGTGATCGGATGAGGCTACAAATTAAAAGCCCTTAACGATCGGTTTGCTGAAACTAATCGAGGTCAAAGCGATCAAGGCTCATTACTTTATCCCAGGCTGCCACAAAGTCGTGCACGAACTTTTGCTGGGAGTCCTCACATCCATAGACTTCAGCGATCGCCCTCAGCTGAGAATTTGAACCAAAGATGAGATCGACACGGGTGCCGGTCCACTTTAGGTCGCCTGTTGTGCGATCGCGCCCTTCGAATACGTCTTCAGCTTCAGAAGTCGCTTTCCATGTTGTACCAAGATCAAGCAGGTTCACGAAGAAGTCATTGGTCAACGTCTCTGTTCGGTTGGTGAACACACCATGCTGGGGCTGTCCAGCGTTTGTATTTAAGACGCGCATACCACCGATGAGAACCGTCATCTCAG
>JBCBLF010000165.1:0-10460 GCA_038520475.1 Cyanobacteria bacterium J06627_8 | reverse complement strand
TCATTATGCCGATTGCCGTTGGCGTTATTGAAACGCAGGTATTTCCAACTGTTTTCACTGCTGCCATGGTAAGAGCGGTTTGGGGCACGATTGTTGAGCAAGATGGATCAGAGAGTGGACGTCAGTTCGTTGCGGTACGAGGTCCCGTATCTGAATTGAAACGCGCGGTTGAGGCCGGCATTGCTGCTGCTGGAAATGCGCTGCTTGAGGAGAGAAAGGTCATAACGCACGACATTGTGCCAAATCCTCTAGAAAATATTGAAACAGTGCTTCCAATTCATTACACTGAGAAGTCTGAAATTTTCAGGGTTTGATGGATTGTTAGTTGTTCGAGACTGATTAAGCTGTCAGATGCGTTGGGCTAATGAATATGCAAGTCCCACAAATCTTTGCGTATGAAGACTTCAGCGCGTTGATTATACGAACAGTTGTTTGGATTGATTCATAAATCTCATCAATCTAATGACAATTTGTTATCAACAATTGCTGGTAAAAGTAGGAGCCGGACGTAGCAGTGGCTCGTACAATAATACTGAGAATGACACGTTGGTTATATATTGACTGATATCTATTGTTTAGGAGTTGCAGAATGCCTGAGGCAGTTGGTTCACTAGAGACAAAGGGATTTCCCCCAGTATTGGCAGCGGCAGACGCGATGGTAAAAGCAGGCCGTGTGACATTGGTTAACTACATTCGGGCCGGAAGTGCTCGATTCTGCATCAATATCCGAGGTGATGTTTCAGAAGTCAAAGCTGCAATGGAAGCTGGCGTCGAAGCTGCAAAGAATGCGCCAGGTGGAACCTTAGAGACTTGGGTCATTATTCCTCGCCCCCATGAGAATGTCGTCGGCGTCCTTCCGATTGATTTCACTCCTGATGTTGAACAATATCGTCGGGCTGTCGAAGAGCCGATCTTCCCAAGCTTGCAAGGAAGTTAATAACACCCTTTGGAAGGATGGAAGTGTAGGGTATGGTTCTTCAGCGAATTCACCATATTGCAATCATCTGCTCTGACTACGAAGCATCCAAACATTTTTACGTGAATATCCTCGGCTGTTCGGTCATTGAGGAAACGTTTCGCAAAGAGAGAAATTCTTATAAGCTCGATTTGGCCGTTGATAATGGTCAACAGATCGAGCTTTTTTCGTTTCCAGATCCTCCAGCTCGGCCAACGCGTCCTGAAGCTTGCGGGCTTCGTCATCTTGCCTTTTCCGTCGATGACCTTGATGCAGCTATTCACCATCTGAACGAACAGGGTGTTGCGGTAGAAGCTGTTCGAATTGATGAACTAACGAATAAGCGGTTCACTTTTTTTAGAGACCCAGATAACTTACCTCTAGAACTCTATGAGAGTTAAGAAGCGCTACAGGCAGATATTAAATTAGAATGCTGTGTTTAAAACTAAAGCGTTTCAAGATAACCCAGCAGGTCAGCCATTGCCTGCGGTTCAGGCTGAAACTGAGGCATTGGAGGCGTTTGGCCGCTCGTAACCTGTCGAATCAAGGCGACCTCAGATTTTCGATCTGAAACGTGATGTAAGCTAGGCCCAACAAGACCATCACCACTGATTCCATGGCAGCTTGAACAGTTCATTTGAAAGATTGCTTGCCCATGCTGAACATCTGAATCCAGTGCGAGCACATCTCGAATATAAGGATCTGAATATTGGAAGTGATATAGCCCCACCAAATACGCCAAAATTCCTAATAGCGTCGCTAGGATAGCGACGGCGATCGCTTGCATAACTGCGTCTAAGGTCACAGGACTCCCGTTCGAAAGCTCTCTATTCAACAAGTTCTGTATCAGAAATAGAGTTCAACAAATTACTCTAATACTTTACATCCCTTAACGCTAGTCCATGCCAGTTCTTTAGATTTTTCATAGCCTACGGGTTCATCCTGCGCCAAATTACTATCTTCCATCGATAGTAAGAATTCCGTGAACAGCCAGATCGCCCGTCTATGCTGGCATCAAATCAAAGATTGAGACGATTTCGTATGATTCTGTGATGTAGGCTGGGTTTGCCCTGGTTTTTATGAGATGATGTGACATTATAAATTTGGGTTGGCGTGCTTCCGACAGTCCGGTTCGGAACACATGCATATATTAAGGAGATAGATACCAGTGGTAGAGCCATTACTTTCAGGCATTGTTTTGGGACTGATTCCCGTAACCCTCGCAGGGTTGTTTGTCGCAGCCTATTTTCAATATCGTCGGGGCAATCAGCTTGATCTGTAACGCGCTATAGGCTGAGCTGCATCTTTAAGGCATTTTCCATCACGTGTATTTCAATCAATATCTTTTAAACAGGCAGGTTCTACTCACTAACATAGGACCTGTCTATGTTAGTGAGTAGAACCTGCACAATTTGGCAAGCTTCTCAAATTCGCAGCAAATGAAATGGGGTTTAGGCGTGCGTGCCTAAACCCCATTTCATTTGTAACCATTTCCAAATCGTGTCGTATCGAAATCCGCTGTTCTTCTAGAGGTTACGAAATTATAGGGTTGTCACAGATAGAATTTACGCAGCTGAACAGTTTTTCGCGATCGCAGCCCGCGAAAAACTGTTCTCAAAGCCCAAACCCTGTATGAAATGTGTAAGTCCTGAAGCTGTTCAAGTTGCTTCAGTCCATCAATTTGAACGGTTGTAAATGTTTGACAAGAGCTTCAAATAAAGACTTACGAAGCTGTCTGTTGGTTTGAAACTGGAGTCGTCGATGACTGGGAATATCGAAGGGGAAAATCCCTGGCATGGCCTCTCGCTCCATGTGAATGCTTAGGATTTGCTCTGGACGCTTACATTGAAGTGCATACCCAAGTTCAACACACACATTAGGACTCGGAATGAGGTGAACGGGTGTGGTGTCAATGCTGAGTACCGGCGTCACATCAGCAATGAACACGAGGCTGCGCCGTAACTTTTGCATGAGTGTACTGTTGAGCCGGGTCGGTCCATCAGTGAGGCGATGAGATTCTTCAATAGATAGAGGAATGCGCGATCGCTCATTCAGCCCACTGACAGCTCGCTCTAGTTCTTCACGCAAGATATCACTGGACTCCGCAAACTCAGTTTGATAACACAGAAAAATCGTTGGGTCGAGATTCGCAAAGGTCTCGTACTTTGAAAAATAAATTTCGTGGCTAATGAGGTCGATGTTAGCGATCGCATAGGTCCCGCTCCCTTCGATGTAGAATTCTACCCCTTCACCTGCTAAATAACGCTGAAACCATGCCGATTGACGGACCTCATATCCGTCGTCAAGAAAATCTGCTCGAAGTGCCGATTTCAATAGGCTGTTGCGACTCAACCGCAGATCAGGCGATCGCTCCTCCAGCTCTTTAATCGGCTCATATTTTTCGAGATACCAGGCCTTCAGCGCAATAATCGCCATTGCTCACCCAGGGATGTGATACATATATAGTACGTTAGAACTAGCTTTACATTGTATCCTCATCTTTCAGAATTGACTACACTCAACCAATAACGCTGCGTTAAACCAACAGCATAGCCATACCTGTTCAATTGTGTAAGTCTCAAAAAAGATGAGCATTTTGGGTCGCGTGTCCTGTTTAGACCCTCATATCTCCGTTGTGGTTTGTATGATTCTGGGTTAGAGCCAACGATCAATAAAAAAGAGTTCAACTTGTCCTTCAATACAAGTTGAACTCTAACGAGAGTAAAGAACTGAGATTGCTCACAGGAACGCAATGATTGGCTTAAAAATTCCATTCGATAGCAGGGCACAAAACACGATGTCAAAATGGAATTTTAGAGCTGCTGCTGTCTAATCTCAAGCGTTCACAATACGACAAAGCTACATAGCAGACTTTTGTTTTTGTTTGGCCGTAGTTCCAGCACCCACGACACCCACGACTAACAAACCAAGGAGCGACGCTGGCTCAGGCACTTTTTCGACAGAAACACTATCAATATGAGCGCCAAGTGTATCTCTCCGTCCTAAGTAGTTAAATTGAAGGCGAGTGATATCACTACTTGCAACAACTTGGGTTGAAAAAGTCTTCCAAGTTCGTCCATCTTGTGTTCGTCCATTACCACCATCAAACTGTTGCGTAAATACATCGCCAAATAACGTCTCAAATTGATTGCGATCTCCATTCACTCCAGGACGAGCAGCATAGGCAAAAGATAGTCTGTACTTTTTACCAATTTGAGTTGCAATATCTTGAAAAATGCCAATCTCTTCGTCGGAACCAACTGAATACGCGTGAGCATCAAGTTCAGCAAAATTACGGCTGCCATTGTGAGATCGCCCTGCTACTCCGTCTCGGCGAACTTCAAGCGTGCTACCGTCCGTTACTTGCCAACCCAATTCAGCTTGATTTTCCTCTAAATACTGACCATCAAAAAAGTTCCAATTTGTTCGTGCACCACGCTTTCCTTCAGACAATTCGAAGTCATCAAAACCACCATTTCGAACTAGGTTTACTGCGGAAGCTTGTGTACCTGACAAAACAATAGTTGCACCTGCAATAAGGCAACTAATCATCATTGTAATTCTTTTCATGGTCTACTTTATGCTCCTCTCTCGTAGGAAAGTATTCAACGTGTCAACATTATCTATCTTGCCTATCAAAAGAAGAATTTAAATTCTTTTGGAGTACACCAGACAAATACTTTTAAAAACTATCTACTACTTTTAAGAGAATATGAATTGACGCTTCAATCAAACTTTAATCTCTTTAAGTTTTAGGTTCTATTACATAGGAATAGAACCTAAATTTGAAGTGAACTCACATCAGTTAGGTAATTTCTTGGGTTAATTGGAAGCAGTCAATAAGGTGTTCTCCGGATTAAAGATACCTGCTCATCCTTGCTTCACCGAAAATCTGAGTGTTTGCAACGATAGTCAGACACTTCAGTACATTTTCTGTGAGCATCCTCGGCAAATTAGACAGGTGCACTTACTCGAGTGCGAGATTATGGTCCCAAGAGCCTCTGATGCGGACATGTTTTCTATCAGAGGCAAGCATGACATCTGCGAAGTTCGCATCTCGTGGACGAATACGATAATACAAATTTCCATTTTTCATTTGCTCGGGAATCTCATCAGCTGTTCCTTGAGAGCGCTGAAGCCACTGGTCAATATCGGACTCGGATGAAGTGAACCGAACGATGTAGGACTTGGAAAACAGTTCTCCACCAGAATTGACGATAATATTATTCGCTGAGGTCGGTAACGGAGCCAAGCGAGCCCAAAGACATACTGTCTGAATAATTCGAGGTTGGTTGATCGGACTATTGTCAGAATAGAGCAGCCATTGAATAGGTTCAGCAGGTAAGATGCCGGCGTTAAGGTGCTGCCATGAGGGACTAAAGACCAAATTGAGTAATAAAACGACTGCTCCAACTAGCAGAGCAGTCACCGTCATGACATTGAAAAGAAGCGAAGCGAGTCGATTCATAGATGCACCATAACTAGCCGTAGGGTCTACTATGCTGCTACGGTTTGGCGATCGCCCCCAGTTTGCCTAAATTCAGCGAGCTGATGTTCAATCTGATTCTTGACAATGTCTCGATACTCCAAAAAGTGCTCGTTGTGAGCGCATACCGTGACATATTGCTCAACCACAGCAGGATTTTTGATGAGCATGTGGAAGAAGTGATGCCAGAACTTCCAGCGGGTCTTGCGCTTGAAGCCTTGTCGCCAGAACACAATCATCAATGCTTTGACGACGACCCATTCTGGTAGCTTAAATTCGGGCTGTACCCGTGGTGCACCGAGTTTAAGAAAATAGCGGTAGACCCGGTCAAGATACTGCTCAGGCTCATACAGCTGACGAAATGCATCTATGTATTCCTGAGCAATGTCTTCAACCGGACGAGTCGGAACAAAGTTCATCAACGTAGTTTGATTGATGTTGCCATCCTTTTCTCGGAGTCGCCCTTCTTTCTCCAGTCGATGCCATAGTGCAGTGTGTGGGAGGGCTTGTAGCATCGCGAATGTTGTTGTCGGAATGCCAGTGATTTCAGCAAATTCTACAATCCGCTGTCCCGCTCCCGATTTCTCACCATCAAACCCAATAATGAATCCAGCAATCACTCGGAGACCTGAATGAGTAACTTTTTCAATCGATTCTAAGAGGGGCGATCGCGTATTTTGGAACTTTTTCGTGAGTTGCAGACTGCCTTCATCTGGTGTTTCGATGCCCATGAACACAGCAGCAAAGTTACATTCAAGCATCAACTCAATCAACTCATCGTCTTCAGCGAGGTCAAGCGATGCCTCTGTGTCAAAGCGGAATGGATATTTATGTTCGGCTTGCCAGTCCTTAAGTTCCTTCAACAGTAACTTAACGTTGCGTTTGTTTCCGATGAAATTATCGTCCACCATAAAAACGCCACCGCGCCATCCCAAATCATAAAGCGATTGAAGCTCGGCAATGAGTTGAGCAGGCGTTTTTGTACGAGGTTTTCGGCCATACAACACAATAATGTCGCAAAACTCGCATTGGAACGGACACCCACGAGAAAACTGAATCGACATAGAGTCATAGGCGTCTCGTTCAAGCAAATCGTACCGAGGAATCGGGGTATCCGTTACTGACGGTTTTTCACCGTCTGCCGTAAACTCACCGCTCGTGTCTCCTCGCTCCAACGCTTCAACAAACAATGGAAGCGTAATTTCACCTTCATCCAAAATTAGATAGTCGACCCCAGCATCGCGCATTTCTTGAGGCATGGATGTGGGGTAAGGGCCACCAACAGCGATGCGCTTGCCGTGCTGTTTTGCTTTTGCAATTTGGGTCAATATGTCTCCCTTCTGAACAATCATGGCAGACATGATGACGATGTCAGCCCACGCCCATTCATCATCAGTGACGTCTCGAATATTGCAATCAACAAGCTTAAATTCCCAAGACTGAGGCAAGATAGCGGCAACCGTCACTAAACCGAGAGGAGGCAATAGAACCTTGCGATTCACCAACTCCAGAATTTTTTCGTAGGACCAAAAAGTTTTTGGAAACCGAGGATAAACCAGTAGAGCTCTCATTCTTGCTTCAGTCCTCTTTAAGAATTGTTGCTGTGGGCAGTATATCTTGTCGTTGCGACATCTGTGTGGACACTGGGCAATGATTCTAGTTAAGGCCCTAACAAAGCGTAAGAAGATTAAGGGGTTTCAACGCCAAATGCGTGAATAAACCTTAGCGTTACTCATTAGATTTTCAATGGACAAATTTTCGAGTATCGCTAAAACCAATTTGGCCATGATCAAGCGTGTTGTGCGTGTAGAGGAGCGAGCTCACACAACTGCCTTAAGACTAACGACTACAGTAATTTCAGCCGTCCAAATAATGAATGGTTGGACGGTCAAAAGGAAATTAAATTAGGCTTGAGAACCTAGGGTGCGAGGCTAGAGGGCCGATCTTCGCTGATAGGAGGTGTCTGTTGACTGCCAAGGCTGCGGCTGGCGATCGCCTCACTTGTCTTAACGGAATTATTTACGCGTCTCTCACGACCGTTTCCATCAGCATCCGTACGAGTTACGTCATCGCTTGACTCATCATCGCTTGACTCATCATCGCTTGACTCATCATCGGTCGGCTCAGCTGCCTTTGATTCGGAAATCACGGTCAGCTTTTTACTAAAGGACAGCGCCTTATCTTTAACATCAACGAGAATCGTGTCCCCAGGAACGAAGGTATTTTCAAGAATCTTCGTCGCTAGTGGATTTTCGATTTCTCTTTGAATGGCGCGTTTCAGAGGACGGGCTCCAAAAATCGGGTCGTATCCAACATCAGCGATGTAGCTTTGGGCCGCCGGAGAAATCTCAATCGCCATCCGTTGTTCTGCCAAGAGTCGATGAATACGCTTGAGCTGAATGCCCACGATTTGTCGAAGCTCTGCTTTGCCCAGAGGATGGAACAAAATGGTGTCATCAACTCGATTCAAAAACTCAGGTCGGAAGTGCGATCGCAATGCCACCATGACCCGCGCTCGCATTTCTTCATATCGAGTATCATCTCCAGCGATATCCAGAATATGATCACTCCCGATGTTGCTGGTCATAACAATGACTGTATTTCGAAAATCAATGACGTGACCTTGAGCATCGGTCACTTGTCCGTCATCCAGGACTTGAAGAAGAATGTTGAATACATCAGGATGCGCTTTTTCAACTTCGTCTAATAGAAGAACAGAGTAAGGACGACGACGAATCGCTTCTGAAAGCTGTCCCCCTTCTTCATACCCCACATACCCTGGTGGCGCACCGACGAGACGAGACACCGCATGCTTTTCCATGTACTCGGACATATCAATTCGCACGAGGGCATCAGTAGAGTCGAACAAGGATTCAGCCAGAGTACGTGCTAGTTCAGTTTTACCGACGCCGGTGGGCCCCATAAATAGGAACGAGCCAATTGGGCGACCTGGATCTTTCATTCCCGCCCGTGCTCGACGAATAGCAGCCGAGACCGTAGCAACAGCCTCATCTTGGCCGATAACCTGCTGGTGCAAAATTGACTCGAGCTGGAGTAGCTTCTTACGCTCCGATTCAAGGAGGCGATTGACTGGAATTCCCGTCCATTTCGCCACAATTTCAGCAATATCTTCTTCAATAACCTGCTCACGAAGCAATGCAGAACCTCGGGCTTGCAAGTCAACGAGCGCCGTTTCTTTTTCTTCACGCTCTCGCTGCACCGCTTCTAACCGTCCATATTTGAGCTGAGCTGCGGTGTTGAGATCATAGTCGCGCTCTGCCTTTTCGATTTGTCGACCAAGTCGTTCTTCTTCTTCTCGAAGCGTTTTTACAGCCTCCATGATGCTTTTTTCTGACTCCCACTGAGTCTTAAGCTTGCCTTGCTCGCTTCGGAGAGATTCAATCTCTTTTTCAATTTTTTCAACTTTATCTTTTGGAGGGCTGTATCCTCCTGCAAACCTAATGCTGTAGCCTTCTCCCTCAAGCGACAGTTTCTCCATCTCAAGCTGCATAAGCCGCCGGTCAATATTTTCCAATTCTTCGGGCTTCGAGGTTCCCTCCATCTTCAGCTTGGCAGCCGCCTCATCAATGAGGTCAATCGCTTTGTCCGGTAGAAATCGATCAGTGATGTAGCGATCTGAAAGGGTCGCTGCAGCAACCAAGGCTCCATCTGTGATTTGAACACCGTGATGAACTTCATATCGCTTCTTCAGTCCCCGCAGAATTGAGATTGTAGCGTTGACGCTGGGTTGACTAATGTAGACTTGCTGGAAGCGACGCTCTAATGCTGCATCCTTTTCGATATGTTTCCGATATTCATCAAGGGTGGATGCGCCAATACAGCGAATTTCACCCCGGGCTAGCATGGGTTTGAGCAAATTGCCTGCATCCATGTTGCTTTGACCAGCCCCTGTACCAACGACCGTGTGCAGTTCATCAATAAAGAGGACAATTTGTCCATCCGAATCGATGACTTCACGAAGAACGTTGCGAAGACGATCTTCAAACTCTCCTCGATATTTTGCTCCAGCGACCACTGCGCCCATGTCGAGCGAAATTAGGGTGCGGTTCTTGAGCGATTCGGGCACGTCCCCATTGACCATCCGTTGAGCCAACCCTTCAGCGATCGCCGTTTTCCCAACTCCTGGCTCACCGATGAGGACTGGATTATTTTTGGTTCGGCGAGATAGCACTTGAACAACACGACGAATTTCCTCATCTCGTCCGATAACCGGGTCCAGCTTTCCGACTTTTGCTTGCTCGGTCAAGTCACGACCATATTTTTCAAGGGCAGATTCTTCAGGCTCTTCCTCTTTTTTCTGATTTTTTTTACGGCTTTTGCGCGTCGATTTCACTGCTGTTTCAAGCTGCACAAGGTCTAAATTGAGGGTGCGCAACAGCCGCCGTCCAATCCGTTCATCTCGGGCAAATGCTAACAGCAAATGTCCGACTGTAATGTATGAACTCTTTTCTTTCTGACGGGCTTCCTCTGCACGATCGAGCAGTACGTCCAGATAACGCCCTAAGTAGAGTTGATCGGTCTCTGGTGCTCGATTTTGTCGCTGCGCAAAGACAACCAGTTGTTGCTGAAGCCGATCCAGTGGTGCATCAATCTTCTCTAGAATGACAGTAGCCAGCCCATCTTCTTGCTCTAAAAGGGCGATCGCCAAATGCTCAACTTCTAGTTCGCGTTGCTTAAATCGGCGGGTCACATCTTGAGAATCAACGATGGCATCCCAGGCATCATCTGTAAACTTGCTCGGGTCAGTTGGCTGCATATCAAAACTGAACAGGTATGTGTTTGTTGTCGGTTATGAGTTAACTTCGAGACGCTTAGTCGAGACGCTTAAACGTTACATTCACCGATGATGGTCAGCTGACACCGACTCAAAGTCAAATACGCTCTATCGATATTCGATGAATGCAAGGATAAACAAACCCAGTAAGATTCCCATCTTACGCCATTGGCCGAGGTGACGCTTCACGGGTGCTTATAACCATCCGCTCAAGGACAAACTGA
>JBCBLF010000164.1:0-10512 GCA_038520475.1 Cyanobacteria bacterium J06627_8 | reverse complement strand
TCAGCAATGCCCTCACCCGGTACCGCAAACAATGGATAAATCAAGTCGTTGGTGGTGACAACATTTTCTCGCACCATACGACGCAGTTGAGGGTGATGACGAAGACGACGAGGACGGTGAGCTGGAAACATAGTGACTGACAGTAATTTTTTCTTAAAGACGTAAATAAAACGATGCCGAAACGAAAGCTGTGAAGTGCTTTAGCTCATCGCTTGACCTCACAAAACTCAGCCTCGAATTATCAGTCTAAAACGACGACTGACGCTTGTGGATTAAGAGTAACCGGATGAAATGCAAAACTTAACAATGGAGCTCTGTTCGCCTAGTGCCTCAAACGAGCAAAGCTCATTGCAATGTTCATAGGAGCATGAGGAATTTGAGACGCTTGCCAAATCGCGTAAGCTTACATCCGCTGTCAATTTCCACCAAGCTGTACGGACACTCCATCACTCAACATCGGCTCGAGTCATTTTCAAAAATGCATGATCCCAATCGCTGTGAGCCTCTCTCCGAGGAGATTACAACGCTCATCCTGCGCCGATTCGAAGAACAGGTATAAGTTTCCGGATCTATCCTCAGTTTTGTTGAAAAGGTAGCAATAACATTCACCAGTTAGAGCTTACACGAGTCCTAACTGGTTAATGTATGGGAGTTGATCCGATTAGTGTTAAGTCATGGATAGGATTCTAACTTCAGCGATTCAGGACATGTACGGTCGTTTTGGCCGGCCTGAAGAGTGTAATACTATCAGTTGGGACTGCAATTGGGGCTGTCTAACGACACTCGTTCCCATATGTCCGCTTCATGTTCATTGAGCAAACAGCAAGGTGAGCAGATCCTGGCTCATCCAAAATTAGTCCCTGGGTATAATCCTTGTGGAAGCTTTGGAAAATACAGGCGCCCTTCTGTAAGCCAAAGCCGAGTCATGGCAGTAAATTTATGGGTTTTTATACAAATTTCAAGCAAAATGGAGGTAGCTTTAGCGAGTCTTTAAAAGAGTTCCCGCAAGAATCGCACTACGTCTCCATACTTTAGAAAAGATAATGGTGAGTGAAGAGCAAAGCAGGCACTGCCGCTAACTCCACGTTATCTGTAAGGGGATCAGAGATGCTAAAGCTGTCTGATGTAAGACGATTTCCTGAGCCGTCACGAGTTGCAACCCGGCAATCGAAAGAACGAGAGTTTGGCATGAGCTACTGCCTTAATCCAGCGTGTCCAAAGCCAGAAAACCTAACGCATACTGAACGTTGTCAGGCATGTGGCAGTCCCCTTATCTTGAACAAAAAATATCGAATCCTTCAAGAGCTGGGGCAGGGTGGCTTTGGAGCGACATTTCTGGCGATTGATGAGTCTTTGCCAGGAAAGCCACACTGCGTTATCAAGCAGCTGCGTCCCTCAACCTCAACGCCACACGTTTTGCAGATGGCGAGGGATTTATTTAGGCGGGAAGCAAAAACCCTTGGAAAGATCGGAGATCATCCACAGGTTCCTCGATTGCTCGACTACTTCGACCTTAATCAAGAATTTTATCTTGTCCAAGAATATATCAGTGGTTCGACGCTTCAGCAGGAAGTAAAGCGATCAGGACCATTTAGTGAAGCTGGGGTCAAGCAGTTTTTGAGCGAAATTTTGCCAATGCTGCAATATATCCATAGTCAGCAGGTCATCCATCGCGACATCAAGCCCGCCAACTTAATTCGGCGCAATCAGGATAAAAAGCTCGTTTTAATTGACTTTGGAGCCGTTAAGGACAAAGTGAACCCTGCTCGTGCTGCGGCGTCAGAAGAAACCGCACTCACATCTTATGCGATCGGGACTCCCGGTTATGCACCTCCAGAACAAATGGCAATGCGGCCCACTTTCGCAAGTGACATCTATGCCCTTGGAGTAACCTGCTTATATTTGCTGACTGGCAAAGCTCCAAAAGACATGGACTACGACCCAACGACAGGTGAAATTCTATGGCAGCGGCAGGTCCATGTGAGCGAGCATTTTTCGACCGTGCTTGCGCAGATGTTAGAAGTATCAGTTCGACACCGATTTCAGTCTGCGACTGACGTCATGCGGAACTTAGACCTTGTCCCGTATATGGATAGTCTGGCGGATAGCATGGTTACAGCTCGTCCAACTCGTCCAAATGCAGGCCCAACAACTGTAGGAACATCAGGCTCTAATTCACCTCCTTCAAGAGACATGCATTCGTCTCCTACAGCGCGTTTAGCAGCTCAGATTCGAGCACGTAAATCAAAGAATCCAACATCGGGCGGCACCACACGAGGCCAAATATCTACGTATGGCCAGCGCAAGCGTACTACTGGAGCGTCTGGTCCCTTAACATCGGGGCGTTCTCAAGGCACCACTGGCCGAAAGCGATTATCTCGCCCTGACCTCAAGCAGGTTCTTGATGCATATGCACGCGGACATCGTAACTTCTCTGCCTACGACCTGAGCGCACTTGACTTACATCAGGCTAATTTGTCTGGCGCAAACCTGCATGGCGCAAAATTCCATCAATCTCGACTCAGACGAGTCAATTTGCAAAAGGCTGATTTGGGAGGAGCTGACTTTGGTCAGGCTAACCTCAGCGAGGCTGTGTTGAGGAATGCGAATTTAGTGAGTGCTTTTCTAACCAATGCAGACTTATCAAAGGCGGATTTAAGAGGTGCAAACTTAAGCTACGCCAATTTGAGCAATGCCAACCTTCGGGGTGCAAACCTCTGTGGGGCTGATTTGACAGGCGCAAAGATCTCCGACGGACAGCTTGCGATGGCACGAACCAACTGGAAAACTGTTCATCCCCGGAAAAAACGAGGGCTGTGGTAGGTTCAATAATAACCTGTCGTAATCTGCGTATAAACCCAAGTGAAACAGTCGTCGTCTTTTAGAGATAGCTCTCCGACCGATAGTCCCAAGAAACCACCAAAAGGAATGGATCCAGAGCTTTATGCTCGACTTCAAGCCGAAGCTAAAGCACCCTATCGAGGGCTTCGTCGCTTTATTTACGTTGCTTGTGCAGCGTCTGGCTTAATCGGAGCATTCATCTTCTTCGCTCAACTCATTTCAGGTCAAGGTACAGATTCAATTATCGGCAACCTTGCGATTCAGATCGGTGTTGTTGCACTGATGGTTTTTCTGCTGCGCATTGATCGAGATAAGTCAGCAGGCTGATCAGCCCCGCTATGCTATTACTGATCAATCTTCTAGACTTAAGAGCATTGGTCACGACCCTAGCTGATCAGCACCAGTGCTGCTAATTGTGAAGGCAGTTGCGGGCCGATGAATACTGACATTTTTCGACATCTTCCGTTACGCAATGAATAGAAAATTGTCAAAACGATTTATCTTGAAATACTAAGAAAACATTATGGTTTGACGATCCGTTACCTCGACTTGAGAGTATAGGTATCGTTAAATGAGGCCAGCTTATATAAAGGCCTTAATGATAAATTTTAAATACATCTGGGGCGTCATTTCTTTCGGGAAACTGGCGCCCTCAGTCTATGAAGCTATACCCAAAACTCAAGACTCACCTGTTTGTGAGGGAGCTGTCGCGGATCTTGCTGATTAGCTAGGCACTGGCGAATCGACTCGACAAACACATGAATGGTGTCGGACGGGGTATTGGAAAATTGCTGCCCATACTTTTGGATGACCTCATGCTGTGCTGCAAGAATGGCGACATCTTGCTGAATAATGCGCTGAGCAGTCAACCAGACAAAGGGCCGCGCAATGTCATTCCAGATGCCGTAGTTGTAGGTAACGTCTGTGTAGACCAGCGTTGACGTTTGCGTTTCAGGGATCGACTGGCTCGTGATAATCAGACTGCGATGAGGCCCCATGTCATATTCAACGCTAGTGATATTAGGCATATGGAAGCTATCAGTATGGCGAATTTCGTGGCGATCGCCATTCAAAAACTGACTAAACCAACCTAGGTTGTTGGTTTCATTGTGATAGGTCACGTAAACAGAGCCATCGCGTCGCTCAATAGTCATTTTGAGCTTTTGTTTTCGAGAATTACGAAAGATTCCAGGATGAACGTATACCGTGTGTGGGATATCGATAAAGTTTTCGGCACAATTGGTCACCGTATTCTGAAAGCGATTCGTCACGCGAACGGTTTTCCAGCCAGATTCACCGTAGTGCGGCATGGGGAAAGGAATCGCAGATGCTAGAGGAATGGGTTGATGAGCGGGAGACGGAGAGGAGTGAGGTGAAGGCGAGGCGAGACGAACGTAGATATACCCGTCCTGTTCGAGAGTGTCGTAGCGGTGAGCGTGACGTTTAGCGAGATGCGGACACGCACTGCCTTCAGATGGAACGGCAACAACGTGACCGTTGGTGTCATACGTCCAACCATGGTAAGGACACTGGAGATAACCATTTTGGACCGACCCTGTGGAAAGTCTGCTATTGCGATGCATACAGCGATCGCGCAGGGCAACCGGGGTTCCATCTTCTCCCCGGAAGATAACCAGCCACTCATCTAGAATCGTTCGGCTCAGCACCGTCTTGGGGCCCAGTTGATGGCTGAGCGCAACAACGTACCAGAAGTCTTCAAAGGTCATGGTTCGCGGAGTGAAGTGATGAAGTAGACGAAAAGAAAATTATGGAGTGAGTGGGGCGATCGCCACATCATTGGTCACATCGAGTTGGCAGGCCAGCCGAGCATGGGGACACGCTGGCGCGAGGACATCTAGTAGTTCTTGTTCGTCATCATCAGGTGGCGCAACAGTTCCAGTCACATGAACTAAACACGTGCCACAAATTCCTGTACGGCAACCAAAGAGAACAGGCGAGTTTTGTACGGTCAACACGTCAGCAAGGGATTGGTGAGTAGCAACCGTTACGGGAGCGAAGGCGTCATCAGCAAATGAGATCGTGTGGGTTGTCATGGCGAAGGAGTTTGATTGGACCAGCGAGACGGAATGAGTCGATTGACGTAGGCCATGTATTGCACAATCGGTGCATCAATCTTGAGCAACGCATTGGGATTGAATCGAATGTTGTCGTAGATCAAACCGTCTTCATCGCGGAGGAAGTAGTAGCAGAGACGGGTAAGCTGGAGCAGGCATTGTGCAATGAGATACCCCATTGGTCCGCTGCGTTTCTGGGTGATGTAAATCGGCTGAATGCAGGTTTTCTGAATGCCCGTTTTGGCATCCTTCACAGGGATATAGGCATAGAGCATATGCAGTCGAGGAATGCGCTTGACGTCTTTCATAATGGTGAGCAAGCCAAGGCAGCCGTGAGCATATCGCATGGTGTAGGCATAGCGATCGCCCAATATCCGTCTCATGAATTTTTCTCTTACAGTTGTCTTAGGAAACTCACCACTCAAGGTGAAATCAATGACAGTTCCTGAAGTGTTCTCTTGAAGGTCGAGCTGCATCTCAATATTGAGCTGGTGCACCGTTTGCAGATGCTGGGCATCAATGCCGTTCATCATGCAGATGTGGTGATGGCAATGCCGTTCAAGCGGTCGGTCTGCCATAGTGACCACATCAACACCCTTCAGCTCATCAAATTCAGCAACGGGTTCAGGGGCGATCGCCTCTGGATACACCCAAATGAATCCATACTTTTCTTCCGTGGCATACCCCTGAGTATGAGCATTTGCAGGAATTGCTGCTTGACAAGGAATATCTTGACATTGCCCTGTTTCATCAAACGCCCAATGATGAAAGAAACACCGAATTCTATTGCCATCCACTCGACCAATTCCCAAATCTGTTCCCATATGAGGGCAATAGGCGTCTAACGCACGTACCTGTTCATCGACACCTCGATATAGCACAATGCGCTGCCCACAAAGTTGAATAGATTTGACATCCTCACACAGAAGATCCTGGCTGGCACAGGCAATGTACCAACCGTTTGCCACAACATCCCAGTTGTTGAACACAGGTTGCTTCTGACTAAGAAAACGCGCTGATTGAGTCAGATTCATGGCTAAGCATTGATAACATGCCTCATTGTAAGCACTGTGAAATCAACCCATCACCCCTAAGTAGCCAGCCTCTCAATTGACTGTGACATCAAGCACTGCTGCCATAGCATATGCCAAGGACACTTCACTCTGCACTTTGTCGGAGATTGTGTGCATGAAGCTTACTGAAAGCTCGCCGCTGAACCTGCACATACGTCTCAATCGAATTTGTGTTCATTAATGCCATATCCCGATTTCGTTGCCAGGCATAGCCGACCTTCTCTAGATACACTTTGTAGGAATCGACAGCTTCTCGGTGAGTGCGATAGCTGCGATGTAGTCCTTCGGATTCTTCAGTGAAGCACCGTCGCATCATGGCCTTTGCTTCGGCATCTTCCATGTCGAAGAGGGGCGATCGCAACAGCCGATAAACAGTGGGATAGAGTGCCGGGTCGTACCAAAAAATTCCGTTAATCGCGACAGAGAAATGATAGTGGTCTTTTTGACAGCCCCAAATGCCCAAGTTGGCAACCGTTGATTCGAATGGTGTCGGTGGCTTGAGGCAGGTCACTACTTCGTGAGATAGCAGAGTTGAGCTATTGAAATGAAAGCTCTCGTCCATGAAATGGTAGTAAGAAATTTTCGATGGAATGGGAGCCTGATCGGGGTTGGGATGCTGCTGATAGTAACGGCTGAGCTTGTGCTGAACCAGCTTACCGTTGAGAGTACGAATCCCTCGTACAGTGAAGTATTGACAGGCAAGAAATGTGTTCCCAGCTGAGAGTAACCCAAAGGCTTGAAGCTGAAGCTGTTTCCATCGCCGTTTCAATGCATTGGTGTCGGCGTAGATCATTGTTTCAGTGAAGGGCGATCGCATGGGATAGCTGAACAATCGCTCTCCAAAGAGGGTAGCTTCCACCTGATTCGAAATAGTCTTAAAAGCGTTGATATGAGCGCGTTCCTGAGCTGATTCTAAATCCAGCATGTCGCACACCTGCCGAAAATCTTCTTGGGCATACAGCCCGGCCGCACTGGTTTGATTAAAGTAAATGGTGGCAATTTCAGCTGAGATGATCTGCGAATAGTACGCAACCCAGTAGAGATGGTTGAGCACAATACGCTGAGCTGGACTCGATTCGTCCCACAGCGGTGTGCCGTAGAATAATGAGAACTCTTCAGGATTCCAGTACTCGTCTTTGCACGTTTCATAATCAAATGCATCAGCCGCTTCATCTAGCTTCTGCGTATGATCTTGCTTTTGGTTGCGCTGGAGATTGATTTGAATTTTGCGGCAAAGCGCAGCATTCTCACGGAGAGTATTCGGTTTAGAGTCTAGCGCCGAAGACATAGCTGTCATAGTTAATCAAGAGAGCTGAAGAATTCGTTTGAGTTAGGGCGGCGGCGTCAACTAATTAGAAACCTGTTGATGTGGGCATTATCGCGCCCGTTCTAACTTCATGAGCTAGGGGCTAAAACCCTCATTAACAAGGCATTGCATAGATAACCGATGCCAGCCTCTAGTCATCGCTCACTAAACACATTGGTGAGCAGGCAGGGGATTAAATGAGCCACGTGCCTCAAGGTCTTGGACAATCGCCTCTGCACCGTCTCCTCGCATGAACGATCGCAACACTTGGAGTCGGGTACCGCTGTGCTGTTGGGTATCGAGTTCAGTGAGAATCTGGATCTTCTGAGCACGGGAAAGATGGCCTTTCACTCGGGCGATCGCCTCCACCACTCCGATAGGCCCCACCTGCACCATGCGAAGAAATTGGGCCAAAATTTCCACAATCGTGGCATGACTCGTAGAAGATAATGTGGTTTGGTTGAAGAGGGTTACCCCTGTTCCATGGTGACGAGATTCATCCTGTAAAAAGCTTTGCAGCGTTTGGGCAAGGGCGTTGTGAGTACAGTCTTTTGCCAGCGCTCGATAGTGACTCAATCCCCAGCCTTCAAGCACGATCTGAATCACAAATAGCAATACGGCTTTGTCATCTCCTTCAACGACTTCTGAAAGAAGTTGGAGAAATGGATTGTCAGAGGAAGTGGGTTCAACAGGGAGAAACGGATAGAGCTGAACGAAGTGACTCGTCTCATCTGCGGCAAAAAGCGTGTAAATCATGCGTTCTTGAACGGTCTCTGCAAGTAGTACCATCCGCGACATGTAGCCCATTCCAGCCTTTTCAATACAGTAGGATTCTTGCATCACGTTCAGATTCGTCAGCGATAAAATCTGTCGCTGTTCTTCAGCAGTTGCGTCTCGAAACAACCGAACGCGATCAAGCCCAAAGTAAGACGCGTTCCAATACGCGTCACATAATGGAATATCTGGCTCCGCCGAGTCTGACGAGCAATCCAACAACAGATCCTGCTGGCTACCCGGTAAAATGATTCCCTTAGAATCCGTAAAGCGACGGGCTGTTGATTGAGGGGATGAAGAGAAGGGAGAGTGCAGCCGATTGGAGGGGCGGGCTGGTGACGAGTATGGGTGTCGATTGCTTAATTGGCACCGAGGTGCCACGGGCGATCGCTCCAAATGTTGTTTCATAACTGAGGCCAAAATCCGATACAGTTTACTCGATTGATCAGCGTTGGGCAGGTCGAGTCCTGCAATCGTGGGTTTTAAATTCATGACTATACTGGCTTAAGAATGGAGAATACGACGACTTTCAGCAGACAGTTTTTATAAAGGACTGTCCAAAGGGAGAATTCACAAAGAAAGGCATTGATTTCAGGCTGTCATCGCTTCGCTGGGCCGATCATGCTTCTCTGAATTGCCTGTAACGGAGGATTCGGCAGCATAGGGAGCCCAGGTTTTCCAAGTAAGAGGCCGCTGTCGTTCAACGTGGTGGGCAAACGTGACAATGGATTGATCGGCACGAGTCGGTGTCGTGAGATTAAATCGAATAGTTTCAAAGACATGGCGATCGCCCCGAGCAAAATAGTCTCCAACCTGGGCTGTCAGCCACAGCACGATGTGGTCAAACATGGCACCATGAATCCCCGTTGATTTTGGCGTCACCAAAATCGTTTGGCCTTCCGTTTTTCCGCCTTCCAACATTCGCAGCGCAAACATAATGTGAAAGTGAAAGGCATCTGGCCCCAGGGTCACAGTGCCTGTGCTGCCATAGCGATAACACATACTGTATGTGATTTCATTTTGGTAGAAGGGGCGCATGAGTCGCACCACATGAGACTCTTTGCCACCTCGTGTCGTGTTGTGAAACCGAATCGAGCCATCGTGTCCTTCTTCCGATCGGAAAACGATATCAACCGGAAAATTGTGAACCGTGTTGAAGTGGTTCGCATCAATGGCGTTAACCATCACGACATTCGGATGGCAGTTGCGAATAAATCGACGTCCCATCACCGCTCGACAGGGTTTTCCCTCTAGCTCTGGCACGGATGGCAGAGGATTCGTTGGCTGGAGCCCTGTCCACACCCACACCATGCCGTATTGCTCAGCAGTCGGGAAGGTTGCCTGTTGGATCGGTGGTGGCCCCTCCAGGCAAGGGGCATCAACACAGGTTCCAGCATGATCAAAGGCCCAGTTATGAAAGAAACATCGGAGGCGATCGCCCTCCACTCGTCCTTCAGCAAGATGTGCACCCATATGGGGACAGTAGGCATCAATTGCCACTACCTGGCGATTTGCCCCGCGATAAATCGCCAAGTTTCGACCTTGAATAGTAACGGCCTTCACCTGGCCCACCTTTAGTTGATGAGAAGCGATCGCCCAATACCATCCTTCGACAAAACACTCGGGATTGTTGAAAACCTGAAACTGACGGAGTGAAGACATAATTTAGAAGCTGCCTGATCAATGAATTGGGTATCCATACAACAGACGCGAAACATCTCAGCTTAATGCCATGTTCGCCAATAATAATCAGCCGCGATCTCTAGATATGATGCTGAGCCTCTAGTGACGGGTAGAGGCAATTGATTGCCACATTCGATGACCTGCACGGGTCAAGTTGTCTTCGCAGATTTCGGCTAAGCAGACCAGTTCATCACCCAGGGCATGCCTTGGGTTTTTCTGTGCAAAGAAGTGAATGTGAGCGTCAGACAATCGCTCCTCAGGAATTCCCGAGAGATCTCCTTTTAACTGGTGGGGATGGTCGAGTCGAACAATGCCTATAGAACGGTGGTAGCGATCGCCAAACTTCTCTTCCGCCAAACGATGCATGAGGTCTTGCATGACAAGCGGTGTTGGATTGTTGTAGCACGGATAAAACGTTTCCCAAAATGTGGGCAGGAAGCGATAGGTACGATAGCCCGATGAAATGAGGAACCAGTAGAGGCGTCCGGTGGAGTGGAGAGCTTTGAGGGTGGTGACGGCGCTAATCCAGCTTTTTGCCAGAGACAGACTCGACCATGCACTCGGGTCCATAATGGTGTCTCCAGAATAGACCACATCAATGGATTCACCATTGAATTCGGTTGAATAAAACGACAACGTTGAAAATCCTTTCAATGTTTCAGCGTGATCTCGCAGAAGAAGCACCCAGTTTTTCTCACGTAAATCGGATTGAAAGACGTCGATACGGACACCTGCGAAATGCTGCTGGAGCAGATGAAAC
>JBCBLF010000163.1:0-10613 GCA_038520475.1 Cyanobacteria bacterium J06627_8 | reverse complement strand
GCAGATGGGGATGTTGGCCCATGCCATTTCTCACTCGGTGATGGCTGGGCTGCCCATTGCTTACGTGATTGGCTTAGCCTTATCGTTTGGGGCGTTGGTTGCGGGAGTGATTAGTGCGTTAGTGCTCTATTTAATTGAATCGAAGTCCCGCGTGAAAACCGACGCTGCGATGGCACTGATTTTGACCTCATTTGTTGCCATTGGAGTTGTGCTAGTCAGTGTCCTTCCGGGAGCAAATCGTATTGACTTAGTTCATATCCTGTTCGGAAATATTTTAGGGGTGACCATGACAGAGGTCTGGTGGACCTTTGCTACTGCTATTGTTGCGATTATCCTGGCACGCCTATTTTTCAAGGAGCTGTTGTTTTATACCTTCGATCCGAAAGGAGCCCAGGCGAGTGGTCTACCCGTGCGTTGGTACAATGCATCCCTCATTGTCGCGATGACGGTGACGATTGTTGTATGTTTGCCTACAGTGGGAGCGCTTTTAGTCGTTGCCTTACTTGTGGCACCGGCTGTGACTGCCTATTTGCTGGTCAAAGAGCTTCACCAAATGATGTGGGTGGGTTCAATTATTGGAGCCCTCTCTAGCATCATTGGGATGTACCTGAGCTACTATCTCGATGCTCCCTCTGGAGCATCGATTGTTCTTGTTTCCTTCTGCTTTTTCTGTTTAGCCTTTGTCTTTAGTCCGTCTGATGGTCTGCTGAGTAACTTATATACCAAGAGCAAGCGATCAAAGTCTATTGATGCAAATGAAATTGATCAAACCTTTGTGGCCTAATCGACATTGCGCTACCTCAATTCGCGTTGAGATAAGCCGTTTGGAGCGGAGCATCAGCAACATCAAACGTAGACGTTTATACAACTAACCTATACGCACGTGTCAATCTTTAGATTGACTTATCAATGGAACTGCATTACTGTTTCGACATGATGGTAATGAAATTGACCAAACCTTTGTGTCTTGTGGCCTAGAGGATATTTATTTGTCGGAAAGAAGCTGCTGCATTTTGATGAATAGTCTTCATTAGATTATTTTGAAGCGGTAGTGCTGGATACAATCAATTATTTATCTACACGATTTACTGACCCTAATGCTGTTCAATTCTGAGCTGGATTAGCAGTGGCTTTCGGGTGTTTTTACGGTTATCGTGAAGGGCAATAATGGCTATAGCGCGAAAGGTTCCTGTCACAGTTCTCACCGGGTATTTGGGGGCTGGCAAGACCACATTGCTAAATCGAATTTTGACTGAAGAGCATCACAAGCGTGTAGCGGTCATTGTTAATGAATTCGGTGAGATTGGCATTGATAATCAGCTGGTCATTGATGCCGACGAAGAAGTTCTAGAAATGAATAACGGCTGCATTTGCTGTACCGTTCGAGGTGACTTAATTCGCATCATTGGCAATTTAATGAGTCGGCGCGACCGCTTCGATCACCTTCTCATTGAAACGACTGGGCTTGCCGACCCTGCTCCCGTAATTCAGTCTTTTTTCACGGATGAAGTCATGCTTCGACAAACACAGCTCGATGCTGTGGTTACCGTTGTGGATGTCAAGCATATTACTCAGCATTGGGAGAGTGAAGAAGCCCAGGAACAGATTGCCTTTGCCGATATTATTCTGCTGAATAAGGCGGAGTTAGTTCCATCAGAGATTTTGGAAACGCTGAAGCAGAAAGTGCGCAGTATAAATGCGATCGCCAAAATTTACACCACCAATTACTGCGATCTATCCCTGGATTCAGTCTTGGGCGTTCAATCCTTTGATCTCAAGAATGCTCTAGCCATTGATCCTGAATTTCTTGATGAATCGGCCCATGAGCATGATGATTCCGTGTATTCAGTTGCAATCAACGAAGCAGGGGCGATCGATACTGACAAGGTCAATCGCTGGCTCTATCAGTTAGTCCAAGCGCACGGACCCGATCTGTTTCGAATGAAAGGCATTCTTAACGCTCACGATATGGAACGTCGGTTTGTCTTTCAAGGGGTTCATATGACCCTCGACGGACGCCCTGGAAAACCCTGGAAGTCTGATGAAACACGTCGCAATGAGCTGATTTTTATTGGTCGCAATCTTGAAAAAATGGACCTGCAAGCCGGATTCCAAGCTTGCTTAGTTTGATGTGTCCGTTGACTTGCATCAAGCATTTGGCACTGTATGAGTAGGGGTGATAAACGTGAAGCAAGCAGAAGCATTGAGTATTAGTATTGGCGTCCTGGGAGGTGTTGACGTTTTCCTTACGGCAACGGTTATCCCTCTGCCTGTATGGGTAACCTTTACAGCTTGGGCCTCCTTTTTTATCGTTGGGGGTGGTGTGAATGGTTTTATGAAGTCCGTAGCCTGCAATATTACCGGGATCATCATTGCTGGCTTATCTCTACTGGCGATTGAACTAATTGGTCCAACGCCTCTTGTAGCGGCGATCGCCGTGGGCATTGGAAGTGCTGCAATGGTTCAAGCCAGTAAGTTGCCGTTCACGGCCGGGATTACCCCTGCAATTGTTTGGGGGTTTTCGCAAACAGTAGGTACGGCTGCGGTCACTGGTAATCCGATGACCTCTCCCTTCCTTGAAAATCCTGTCGTGATTGCGATCGCAGCCATGATTCTGGGTGCCATTTTTGGCTACCTATCGGAACTTTGGGGGAAAGCAATGACAACAACAACATCAGAAACCGCAGCTTGAGAACACGTTGCATTGTCATGCAAGTTAGATATGAAGGACACTTATAAGGATCGTTATACTCATGAAATTACAACATAATCTAGGCGGTCTAGAAAATTTGGGCCCAATTAACTTTGAGACAGAAGTTTTTGTTGAACCCTGGGAAAAGCGAATCTTTGGCATCCATACGGCGATGATGGCATTGAGTAATCATCTCAATGAGTCACTGCCCGACTATGACATTGAAAGCGTTCCAACTCAGTTCAAAAGTTTTTGGACCTGGGGGCATTTACGTCAGGGTGCCGAAGGCATGCATCCGTTTGACTATTTCCGGTTGCGCTATTACGAAAAATGGCTCGGCGGCATTTCTGGCTTTTTTGTAGAAGAAGGCTATATTACTCAAGAAGAGCTAGATGCACGTACTGCGGAGATTTTGGCCGACAGTGCGAAGGCTGAAGCACCACTACCTCAGGGTGGCGAGTCTGCAATTGATGTTCAGGTTGAGAAGTACCTGCGTGAGGGCGACTCACCGAAGCGACCAGTTGCCATGGAACCCAAGTTTAGGGTCGGGGACAACGTCCGCATTAAAGATGTACCTCCATCAGAACATACCCGTTTACCCGGGCATTTGCGCGATCGGATTGCTGTTGTCGACAAGGTTTACGAGGGGGTCTATACTTACTTCTTCAAAACGGATGATGGCATTGGGGTGCCGATGCCGATTTACAGTCTTTGTTTCCAGCCCGACGCACTTTGGAATGAATCTCTGATGGATTCAAAAGCGATTTACTACAACGACATTTTTGAAGTCTATATTGAAGCTGCCTAAGGAGGAAAGAAATGCCAAGTCTTTATGAAGGATTTCAGTACGATCCCGAGCGTGAACGCTACAGCGCTGCCAAGGTAAAAGCTCTGGAATCACTGCTGATTGAGAAAGGAGTGATTACGGGCAATACAGTTGACAATATCCTCAGCTATTTTGAAACTCAAATGGGGCCCTTTAATGGTGCTAAATTAGTCGCCAAAGCCTGGGTTGATCCTGCATTTAAAGATTTGCTTGTTAATGATTGCAACGCAGCCTGTAATGAGATGGGATTTCCACCTGGGATGTCTGGTGCAGAAGGGGAACATATGCGGGTGGCTGAGAATACCCCTGAAGTGCATAACGTGATTGTGTGCACCTTGTGTTCCTGCTATCCCTGGCCAACGCTGGGCTTGCCACCTTACTGGTATAAAGACCCAACCTTCCGGGCGCGTACAGCACGAGAACCCCGCACAGTACTCAAAGAGTTTGGGGTTGAACTCGATGATTCAGTAGAAATTCGTGTTTGGGATACGAGTGGTCAGATTCGTTGGTGGGTTTTACCCATGAGGCCCGAGGGGACTGAAGGCATGAGCGAGGAGCAACTTACTTCCTTGTTGACACCAGAAGCGATGATGGGAGTTGCGCTGCCCAAAGCAGCATAAGATAAGCTCTAGCCATTTAGGCTAGGACACCTAGTGCTCTCCAGTTGCTCAGCATATAGCCAAATGGCTCGCTGTCTTGTCCTAACGGAACTGGCGACAGCTATATCTGCAAGACTGCGAAATTTACACCCTAGTGACGGGACAAAATCAAAATCATGTTCACTAAATTTGAGCATTTTGCGGCGACGAGCTTAATGGGCTCACCGCAGGAAGCGCCACCTCGACGTGACGGCCATCTCTATTTCGATCGAGACTGGGAGCGTTTAGCATTTGGGGTGGCGATCGCCCTGTCCAAGCAGGGGCATTATGAGTGGGAAGACTTTCGCCAGCAATTGATTAGCAAAATTGGTGAGTGGGAAGCAGAGCACGAAACCGATGATCCAAGCTGGGATTATTATCAACGCTGGTTAGCTGCCCTCGAAGAAATTCTGGTTGAGTCTGGAGTGTTAGCTCCTGGTGAATTGGAGGCTCGGATGGCAGATATTCTTGGCGATTGCAGTTCTGAACAAAAAAAGACGAAACCGTCCGTTAGCCCGTAGTAATAAATGGATATATGATGTACGCCTAAAACTTTGACAGTTTCAGGCGTACATCATAATTTTAGATGTTGCTTATTCGTAAACTGAAGGCTAGAACAATTGCACACCCATGCAAAATTCGGTCATGCATACGACTATTCAACAATGTCCTATTCAGGTGAGTTTATGAGTCCTGGATGATCCGCTGGGCGAGGATTGGAGGTATCCCAAAAGAAGCGGCGATCGCTCTCAGCAATAGGTTTATCATTGATGCTCGCTTCTCTGCGGCGCATCAATCCTTCTTCGTCAAATTCCCAGTTCTCATTGCCATAGGCGCGATACCACTGACCGGCATCATCATGCCATTCGTATTGAAAGCGGACAGCAATACGGTTTTCACCAAATGCCCACATCTCTTTGACGAGACGATAGTCTAGCTCTTTATCCCACTTACGGCGTAGAAATGAACGGATCTCTTCTCGTCCTTGAAAGATCTCCGCACGATTTCGCCAATAGCTATCTTCACTGTAGGCCATCGATACTCGGTCAGCATCTCGGCTATTCCATGCGTCTTCAGCCATGCGAACTTTTTTGATTGCATCTTCTCGACTAAACGGAGGTGCAATTTTAATCGGTGCCATAATGTTTTACAGTTAAACTTACCTGCGCAGTCTCGTGTGCTCCAAAAATGCCGGAGTTAAATAACGAATAATAGTTCATGCCTCTCATTGCTCACCGTAAAAAGGTTCACTTTAGAACAAGAGGCATGAATGAAGCTTAAATTACAAGCCTTACCACTTTTTATAGGGTAAGAACTTTCCACACATAATGATCTTGACGCGATCGCCTTTTGGATCCTCTTCTTTTTCAACATCGATGGAGAAATCAATTGCGCTCATGATTCCATCACCAAATTTCTCATGGACAACAGTCTTCACAGGCATGCCATAGACTTGCATGATTTCATAGAAGCGATAAATGAGCGGATCAGTAGGAATCACAGGCTCTAAAGAACCCTTAAGCGGACACTCAGTCAGCTCATCGGCTAAATCTGTACTCAATCCCAAAACGGTTAACAGCTTTTCGGCTTCTTCTTGGGATGCGCTTGCTTGACGATACATCACAGCCGCAATCCACACATCATCACGGCCAACAGCCTTCTCTAGAGCTTCAAAACTAACATCATTAGCTTTTTTTGCTGCCAACAATTTTTGAGTGATTTCAGATAGTGCCATAGCTCATACCTCAACTTAACTTCACTAACGGACTCAAGTTCAAACGATAGGTGAATTCAAAAGTCAAAAAATACTTGAATTCAAAAATAATTATCAAATTTTACTTACTCGTGCAGCTTCAACCGCACGGGTTTCTCTAAACAAGTGATTTTCCATTTCTGCCTTCAAATCATGATAGGCAGGATGTTGGTCAATCGTTTCACGGTTTCTAGGACGAGGGAATGGAACGTCTAGAACCTCGTCAATTTTTGCAGCTGGCCCACGGGTCATCATTACGATTTTGTCAGACAGCAACAGTGCTTCTTCAATACTGTGAGTAATCATAATCACAGTTTTGCGATCGCGTTCCCAAATGCGCTCAATTTCATCTTGCAAAAATCCTCGCGTCAGAGCATCTAATGCTCCAAATGGCTCATCCATCAAGAGAATTTTTGGATTGATCGCTAGGGAACGAGCAATACCTACCCGTTGCCGCATACCTCCAGATAGCTCATGGGGATGCTTGCGCTCAGCCCCATGAAGACCTACTAGCTCAATATGATCACCGACGATATTTTTAACCCGATTTGAAGCCATTTTCGGATATACCGTCTCCACCGCAAAGCGAATATTATCTTCAACGGTCATCCAAGGCATCAACGCATAACTTTGGAAGACCATACCGCGATCGGGGCCAGGACCAGTAATCGGGTTACCATTCAGTAGAACTTCACCCTCGGTTGCAGCCGACAGGCCAGCAATGATGTCTAGCAGCGTCGACTTGCCACATCCTGATGGACCAATAATCGAGACGAACGTATTGGGTTCAATCTCCATGCTGATGTCTTCAATGGCCATAAAGTCCCGAGTCGACTTTTTCGTCAACTTATTCAAAAAGCCCCTCTTTCCAGGGAAGACTTTTGTGACATTTCGAATCGAAACGTGAGCCGATACTAAATCTCCGTCTGCTGACATCATTGAGTTATTCATTGGCGCAATACTCATGACTTACTCCCAAACGAAACCATCCGCTCTAAAGCACCAAATATGCTATCTAGCGCCAGACCAACGAATCCAATGATAAAGATTGCTACCAAAATATTAGGAATGTAAAGGTTGTTCCACTCGTTCCAGATAAAATATCCCAAACCTGTTCCTAACAACATTTCTGCAGCAACAATCACTAACCAAGCAATCCCCATACTAATCCGAAGACCCGATACGATATTTGGCAACGCTGCTGGAATAATTACCTTAAAGATTGTCCGAAGGCGAGAAGAGCCTAGGGTCCGAGCTACATTCAAATAATCTGGACTAACATTTGCAACACCAAATGCAGTGTTGATCAGCGTCGGCCAGATACTCGATATCAGGATGATAAATACCCCAGTTTGCTCAGAATCTCTAAAAATGTAGAGACCTAAGGGTAACCATGCTAACGGGGAAACTGGCTTCAACAACTGAACGTAAGGATTGAATGCTTTATAGGCAACAGGTGAAATGCCGATTAAGATGCCTAGGGGAATCGCAATCAAGGATGCCAAGATGTACCCGATTGCCACTCGTCGCAAACTGATTAACAAATTCCAGCCAATACCCAAATCATTTGGCCCATTGTTAAAAAAGGGGTGAGTCGTCCACCACCATAACTCCTGGAGCGTCTTACTTGCCGTGGGCATTCCCTTTGCAAAAAGTTCTAACCGTGCGCCAATTTCCCAGAACAGAAGAAATGTGATGAGCGAACCCAAAAAAAGAAGAACTGCTCGCATATTTTCATTCAAAAAAGGCGAACTTCGATCAGTCTCTTGGTACTGTCCAATGCTTGCCTTACTAACTGCCATAACTCCTTTGATACCTCGAATGAATTATCAACTGCGTCTTACCTATTTATGAAGAAGGCGGGCGATTGAAAACATCGACCACCCGCCTAGCGGATACGCTTATCACACGCCGTACTTATCGATCTGTTCTTTGACGTACTCACCAGGGGTTTCTGGATCGAACTCATCGTAAGCAAGGGTTTCAGGCCGATAAATTTCATCCGGTGGCGATTGACCTAATTCTTCAGCCAATTCTCGTGCCAGGTCAGTCAGGAAGATATCTTGTCCGACATCGTTGTAGGTGTCGTCAGTAATCACCTCAGCAGCTTTGCCGTCGCCTTGAAGATCCCATCGAACCAACTGAGACGAAATCCAATTTGCAAAACTTTGCCAAGGATAGGGATCAAATCCAATTCGATCAGGCACTTCAAGGGTATTACCTTGACCATCTTCAAAGGTACCTGTTAGAACCGCCTTAACTACTTCAACGGGCTGATTCAAGAAGGCTCGTTCTGAAATTGCTTCTGCAATCTCGGGACGATTTGCCGGGTCTTGGGCGTATCCTGCTGCTTCAATAATTGCCTTATTCAGTGCTCGGAAAGTATTGGGATTCTCGCTAATCCATTCATCGCTTGCTGCAAAGGCACAGCAAGGATGGCCATCCCACAAGTCCTTTGTAATCTTGTGGATAAAGCCCACACCCTCGAACACTGCCCGCTGGTTGAAAGGGTCAGGCATGAGATAAGCATCAATATCACCTGCAACCATCTGTGCAATGCTGTCCGGTGGCGGAACAGGTCGAATTTGAACATCGACATCTGGGTCGAGTCCACCAGTTGCGAGGTAGTAGCGCAACAACAAGTTGTGCATGGAGTAGGGGAAGGGAACTCCAATCACGAAGCCTTTGAAGTCCTCTGGACCGGTTACATTACCTTTATGGCGCTCTGCAACCGTAATTGCCTGTCCGTTAATATTTTCAATGCTTGCTAGCTTGACACCGAAAGATGCAGAACCTAGTCCCAAGGTCATAGCAATCGGCATGGGAGCCAGCATGTGATAAGCATCAAGTTCTCCGGCGATCGCCGAATCACGAACGGCACCCCAGCTTGGCATCTTCACAACCTTTGCGTTCAAACCATGCTTTTGATAGAACCCTAAAGGCTCTGACATGATGATGGGACTCGCACAGGTAATAGGAATAAAACCAACCTGGAGGTCTGTTTTTTCAAGACCCTCAACAGGCGCATCCGTCTCTGCTGGGTCAACGGCTGTTTCTTCAGGTGCTCTCTGACAGTTGGTCAACGTCACCAGTGCAGCTCCAATGGCCAGGTTCCTCAAAAACTCTCGACGTGTAAATCCGCTCGTTCGAATCGTGTCTGCAAAGAACAAGCCTGCTTGAGGACCAAATGCCGCTGCGAATGCATTCTCAAGGCCACCCGCCTGCTTCGCCAGAGCCAACACCAACTTCTCGCGCTTCTCACTGCCTTTACCAGCAATTTTAAGGAAAAGAGCTTTTCGCAACTCCATGCTGTTGACCTTCTCTGCGGCCTTGAGTTGCTGGCTTTTATACAGCCCCATTTTCACCAGGTCGTCGATCATATCGACGGGATCCTGAGGCATAGTCTGCATAAATTCCCAGTGGTCGCGTGTCAGGTGTGCCCCCCCACAAACAATGCAAGCAAGCTCCAGGTCAGTTAGCTCACCTCTGGACGAGGACAGTTGTCCCCACGGATTCTGAGTTTGATTTGTTGATGCAATTACCATAGTTGCTGTCAGTTGAACTCCACTCAATCTGGGATGTACTGGCGGGCCTGATTCTAAGAAAATATCAGGTAAGCCAGGAAATTACATTGGACGTTTTTTTGAACATGATTGGACTTTTTTTTGAATACGAGGACTTTAATAGTCCAGGACGGACATTCCCTCAATGGTTCATTTACGACACAGCCTCAACGGACGGTAACGTCGAAGACGATCGCCAAGACTGAGGTGGCATGCCATGCAATTGCCGAAACTGCCGGACAAAATAACCCACATCGGCATAACCCACTGCTTCTGCAACTTGCTTCACGGGCTTTGCCGTGCTCAGTAGCATCACACGAGCCTGTTCCATTCGCCGCTCAATAATCCATTGCTTTACTGTTCGCCCAGTGTGGGTTTGAACTAAATTCGTCAAATACGCTGGGGAATACCCCATTACTTGAGCCACATCACGAAGATGAATGGATTGCTGATAATGTGCCTCAATGAAGCGGAACACTTTGTCTAACTTCGGACAATCAGGAAAGATGCTTGCCTGAAGCGGTGAGGCAGAAGAAGGGGCTGAGGTTGACTTGATTTTGGTATCTTTTGTCGAGTTTAGATTCCTTTTTTGAGCTTTGGGTGCCCGATCTTGGCTGAAAATCGTAAGTAAATCATTGTGGCGTTCTAGTCGAGTTGCGATCGCCCCTAAAAACTGATCTACCGTACAAGGCTTTGTCAAATAATCATCAGCTCCCATCTCCATTCCTTGACGCAAGTCTGCCATCGTCACCTTAGCGGTCAGAAAAATGAACGGAACTGCAGCAGTTTTGGGATTTTGCCGGAGCGATCGCAACACTTCATAGCCATCCATATCAGGCATCATGATGTCGCATACAATGAGCGCTGGCTGGTGAGCCTCTGCTAATACAATCCCTGATGCTCCATCTTTAGCTCCAAGTGCGAAAAATCCTTCGAACGTGAGGCACTTCAGAAACAAATCTCGGGTCTGTGACTCATCTTCTATGATGAGAATCTTTTTAACCATGTGTGTGAAGTCTCGAGACCATCAAGTCACGAAAATGTAAATCGCTAGAAAATGTAAATCGCTACTTATTTAAGGGTTTATGTCTTTTGAGGGACGGCTTGTGGTGTACTACACTACAGTCTTGCCAAGACTTGG
>JBCBLF010000162.1:4932-10653 GCA_038520475.1 Cyanobacteria bacterium J06627_8 | reverse complement strand
AGAACCATGTCGATTTAGCATTGTAGGAGAATTGTAATGGCCGGTAATCGCAACAGGAATAGGAATAACCGATCGGGTTCTAACCGTGGCAATAGGAGTGGAAACCGTTCGACCGGTTCTAGTCAGGGCAATAGGAATGGGAATCGCCAGTCTGGTTCTAATCAGAATAATCGGTATCAATATGGCAGTTCACCTAACAATCCGCGTAATCAGATCCGGCGATCGCCTTTTTCATCCGGCTCCTCTGGGGGGCAAGTGTCTGGAGGACAGTTAGTAAAAGCTAAATTGTGTCCAGCGATGGGGGAAGGTGGCAGTCAAATCACGTTTGTTCAAGGTTTTCTAGGGTTCAACCGGCCTAAACGTATTCCAGGGAAGGCTGTGAACGAGATTGAATTTCAGTTCAACCCGACTGAAATAAGCTTTAGCCGAGAAGTGGAGCTCAATTCAAATACAGAAGGACGCACTCGGTCCGGAGTTAAAAAAATTAGCTTTGCAGGACCCGCTCCGATTACTCTCAGCATCGGCAATGCCACGTTTGATACCTATGAAGAAGGGGTCAGCGTCAAGAAAAAATATACTGACCAGCTGATGAAAGCATTAGATTTCACCCAATATCAGGCCAATGTCAACGGTTATCGTCCTCCAATTTACGTGTTCACTTGGGGAGACAATCGATATCTTCGATGCTTTGTCAAGTCGCTGACGCTCAAGTTCACATTGTTTCTACCTGATGGAACGCCTGTTCGAGCAACGGCTGATTTAAAACTTCAGCAAGTCGAGAAAGACGGCATTACCCGCCCCAAGGAAAATTAATTGAAGTGAGGACTATACAATGCCCCGTTATGTTGCAGGCTATACGCTTGAATTTGGTCAAGTCGGCGGTGATGTTTGGACGACGGCTCCTGACGCGTTGATCGAAGATATCACGCAAATTGTGGTTGAGGAGAGTTTACATCTACCAACGATGTTTACCATTGTTGTGAGCAATCCTTACTTCCCAGCCCAGTTAGGCGATCGCCCTTGGCAGCACGAGCATTTGTTCGAATTTGGAAAAGGAATTCGCATTGGGTTTTCTCCCAGCACTAGTGAAGATGCCAAATCACAAACAGACACCGTCAGCTATGTGGTTGAAGGGGAAATCACGGCGATTGAATCTCACTTCAACACTGAATCTCAAGCCCCTCTTATTATCCGGGGCTACGACGTGTCGCATCGTCTCCACCGGGGTCGCTACACTCGTTCTTTCCAAAACATGAAAGATAGTGATATTGTCCACAAACTCTTGCTTGAAACGGGCATCTTACCTGGAGTCATTGAAGACAGCACGGGTCCCTATGGCTACAACGACATCAGCGGCATGAATGGTTATGTCTTCCAGAACAACCAAACCAACATGGAATTCTTGCAAGAGCGGGCTGCTCGAAAGGGCTTAGAACTCTTTGTAGAGGGGAGTCGCCTCCAGTTTTGCAAGCCCAAAGGAGATGATCCAGTGGATCTGACCTGGATGGAAGATCTCCTCAGCTTTCGTGTCCGCGTCAACAGTGCAGAACAGGTTAAAAAAGTTGAGGTGCGAGGCTGGGATTATGGACAAAAACAGGTGATTAGTGCCGTTCGAGAAACTGAAGCTCCCCTTACTCAAAATGACCACGGCAGGGGCACTCAAATCAGCAGTGCGTTTAGCGGCAAGCCGGTATCACCCACAGTTACTGTGGTGGATCAGCCTATCTTTGCTCCACGGGAAGCCGAAACCATGGCCCAAGCCTTACTCGATGAGCTGGGCGAAGAATTCATTCAAGCTGATGCCCGTGCGAACGGGAACCCGCTGATTCGTCCTCGATGCATGGTGACCCTAAAGGATATGAGTAAGTACTCTGGGGACTATTATGTGACTGAAACACGGCACATTTACCATAATGGCTACTACACCGAGTTCAGTGTGCGCGGGATACGTGGCGGAGATTTAATAAGCACGCTCATTCCGCCTCAGAAACACCTCATGCCCGGACAAACCCTTCTCGCAGGCATCGTTACTGAAAACAAAGATCCAAAAGGTTGGGGGCGCGTGCGAGTAAAATTCCCAACCTTATCAGAAGATCACAACAGCTATTGGGCGCGGATGGTGCAGGTTGGTGCAGGTGAATCAAGAGGATTTGATTGTTTGCCTGAAATTAATGATGAAGTTCTAGTAGCCTTTGAACACGGCGATATCCACCGTCCTTATATTCTTGGGGGAGTTTGGAATGGCCGAGACCAGCCTCCGGCTTCGGTTGATGACAGCATTGGGCACGATGGTACCGTGCGGCTACGCACCTTCAAAACTCGAACCGGACACCAACTCCAATTTGTTGAAGAAGATAAAGGCGCGGTCAGTAAGGCCGGAACCTATATTGAAACTGCTGCAGGCCACCATCTGACGATGAATGATGGCGATCGCACCCTTATGCTGGATACGCCTGATCACCACACCGTCACCCTCGATGATAAAAACCGACAGATGGCGCTTAAAACTCCACAGAACCAATCACTCACCCTGAAAGACGGCGATCGCACGATTAACCTTCAGGGCACAGGGTCCATCGATATCACGGCACCAAATCGCATTACTCTCTCAGTTGGAACCAACCGCATTGAGCTCAGCACAAGCGGCATTACCATTCAGAGCGGTAGCAAGGTCACAATTCAAGCTCCGACAGCAGACCTCAATGGCACCTCGACGGCCAATGTCTCCGGTTCTACGGTCTCCGTTCAAGGTAGTCTCATCCGCATTGGGTAGCTCCACAGGATGAGGCTGCGCTTATCCCCTTATAGTCTCTTGCTGTCATCTGTTTACGATCTGGCTCTTTACATTCCCAGCTTTTTCTCTTTAAATTCCTATGCCTAACGCTGCTCGAATTGGAGACCAAACTGCATCGGGAGCGACCATCACCGGCCCCGGTATTTCTCATGTTCAAATTGCTGGTCGTGCTGCCGCTGTTCAAGGAGACAGCATCCAAGGCGCAACCTTTAATGGAGCGATCGCGACTGGTTCGTCTCGTATTCTTATTGCTGGACGCCCTGCGGCCTATGTGGGGTGTTCGGGCACAGGCTCAAATCCGCAAACCGGAACCTCAGCCACGACGACCATCAGCACTGGAGCCACCACCGTACAGTATGTTCCCTAGATGGTGTGAATTCATCGTCATACTGAATTAGCTCTTTTCTTGCAATTCGGTTTATGCTGCTGTGGGCAATCTGCATTGCTCACAGCAAATCTGCATATAGAAGTTGAGGGTTAGGTGTCATGGAATTTTCGTGAGGTGGAAATTCCATGACGTGTGACGCTTGAAGGCTTGATGCTGGGTTTGGTCTGACATGACTACTGGATTTAGCTAAAAACACGATGAATGATTTAGGAATCACGCTCTCATGGGCAGCGAAGGGATGTTCAGGGGCGATCGCCCTTGCCTTGGTTTCTTTTTTTCCAGCTTCTTTCTTCCCACATCCAGTGCAATCGATGCCCATTGCCCAGCGATTAGATGCTGATCAGCTTGAGCTTGATCCCAGCATTATCGAAGAAAGTCCTGTACTACAACGATGGTTAAACGACTCTCCTGATCTGTTAGAGGATATTCGTCGTGACCCAGCGTTTCGGACTCGTATTCGAGCAGCCTATGCCGAGATCGATGATGAAAGTGGTTTTTTAGTCAGCATTGACGACATCTTCCTTGGTCAGACCGGGCTCACTCTAAACGGTGATTTCGGAACTTTTGAGGGCGATCGCCAATCTTGGGGAGTAACGCTCCGATACTACACGCTGCCGCTAGGAAACGGTGTTAATCTGGCGCCGCTGGTCGGTTATCGAGAGTTAGAAACGCCCGATGATGAGGTTGATGGGGTTGAGCTGGGCATCCGATTGTTGCTTGTTCCGTCTCGAACCGGAGCTGCGGACATCTCAGTTAGTCAGTCATGGATTAATCCCGGCAGCGATCGCCAAGAAACTAGCCTGACAACCATCACCACTGGCTATGCGCTCACTCAAGACATTCGTATCTCTAGCGATATTCAAATTCAGCTAACGCCCAGCGAGCCAGATACGCGATTTAGCCTAGGATTGGAATTCATGTTGTGAGGCATGAGCATATTAGTGATTGATGTCATAAGGGAACCAGTCCCGTTTGCGGATCGTTCTAAAACATAGAGTATCAATTTCTAGAAGATAGCTAATGTTTTCTCAGCCCGTGCGTTGTACGACTTACGAGAAAAACGATTCTCTTCCTTGCGTATAACGCTCTATAGCCAATTCATCGACTGTCTGGCTTTAGCCATGCCGAGGAACTGGGAATTATAGATTAGGCTCATCAGCAGCAAAATACCCAGAACACTCATGACCGTGCTTTCTCCCTTTGATGAAGCAATTCGAGATTTTGCGAATGCGCAACATTTGTTGCGCATTAAAAAGCTGCTGGTTTACGCTTGCACTCAGCATTGGGAAACTGACCCGGATCGCCTCGCTCAATATAACCTGCACTACCTGATCGAAACGCTCATACGGTTGGCTCCGACGGTCGATCAGCTTAAGACATATTTGAGCCAGGTCACTCAGACCCTAAGCAAACCGGCTGAATACCTGCTGATTGCAAACACGATCGTTCAATCCCTTCAGAGGCTATACACTGGGCCGATTTCATCTGCTAAGTCTTCTGGTGGAAATCCGCAGATCTATTGGCAGATTGCGCAAACACTGGAGCAAGAGACTGAGCACCTTCGCATTCGAAAATTATTGGTGCTAATTTGTCGCAACTATTGGGAAACCGACCTTGATGTGCTCCTAACCATCAGCGTGCCAGATTTGCTAACAGAGCTTCATCAACTCACCCAAAGCTTTGATCACCTGAAAGCGGTGGTTAGCAGCGTTGTTGAAACGACGAGTAAACCGCTTCAATATCGAGCGATCGCCGAAAGCATTATTAATGCCTGTCGTAGCCTGTATATCTCATTCGCTGACACAGAAGTTGAGATCCATACACGTGCTAGAGACGACATGCAGCCCTTGGAGGATGAGGACCCGATGCCCTCTAGCCCAACCTACATCATTGGGCTAAACTCTCCTTCTGATCAGTCTGATGGAACACCGCAGCCCGAGACAGCTCTCATGTCCAATGATTCTCCTACTGATGAAGATGGAGATGAGGGCAGCGATCACGTACCGGATGATATTGATATCCGACCGATTCCCGTCTTTAACAAGTCTGAATTATATGATCTTCGACTAGAAGTGATGAAGTACACGGTGCCGCTGCTCTCGAAGCACTTATTGTTTCTAGCCGTGTATGTACCGCCGGGGCAAGCGAGTGAAGAAGAACAGGCCGCATTTGCTAATGATCCTGATGCGTGGGCGACGCTCAAAGCCCGTGACCTTGATGATCTAATCTTGGCAGCGTTAAAGCAATATCCAACGCTGAGCGATCTCTCGATGGGGTTACAGCTGACGGTTCAGTCACTCACCCCTGAACGACGATACACGCCAGTTGCAGATGCAATCGTGCAGGCGGTCAAAACCTTGATTGTGAAGCATGGTCCTCCGACATCAGCAATAGAACCCACCTATGGCGATCGCCATGACACTCGTGATAGCCAAGGTGAGAATACTCTATTTGCCTCTCCGTCAACCGTCAATTTTCATGAGCAGGCCCAAGGTCCACAACCGGATGTCATTCGCATTAATCCTCCAGGTTCTATTCA
>JBCBLF010000162.1:0-4833 GCA_038520475.1 Cyanobacteria bacterium J06627_8 | reverse complement strand
TGACCCCTCGCAGGCATCCTATCTTTTTTAGCTATGGAAGCAAAAGAACTCTTAATTCAGTACGCGAATCATCAGATTGATTTTCTAGGCGCGAATCTCAGCGGTGTGAACCTATCGCATGCTGATTTAATTGGCATTCACCTCGATGAAGCTGACTTACGAGGGGCCTTTCTAGTGTTGGCGTTTCTCAATCGTGCAAGCTTAAGCTATGCGCACTTGGACTCTGCTGATCTAAGCGGCATCAACCTAAGTCAAGCCAATCTGGTTCGTACAGTGTTGAAAAACGCTAACTTACACGGTGCGATTCTTCAAGGGGCTGATCTTCGTGGTGCTGACTTGACGCTCGCTGATCTAATGGATGCGAATTTGATTGGGGCAGACTTGCGTAATGCGGATTTAGGCGGAGCCAACCTTGTCGGAGCCTGTCTGCGGGGAGCCAATTTACGAGAAGAAAACCGAAAGTATACGACCAACCTACGGGGTGCCAATCTGAGAAAAATTGACTTACGTGGCGCTAATTTAACGGGGGCTGACTTAGCCAAGGTTGATTTGAGGGGAGCGAACTTAAGCGAAGCAACCCTGCGCTATACGAATTTGCAGGAAGCCGACTTGAGTGATGCGGATTTGAGCAGTGCGAGTCTGACCGAGTCAAACTTGACGGGTGCCAACCTGCGTCACGCCAACTGTGTCAATGCCCGTATGGAGCGATCGCTTTTGGTTGAAGCCGACATGGCAACCATCAATTTGCGGTCTGCACTGATTCCAGACTCTGACCTAAGTCGCGCTAATCTGGCTTGGGCCAATTTAGACGGAGTTCGATTGAGTCGTTCTAATCTCAGCCGGGCAAACTTACGAGAGGCAATCTTGAGAGAAGCAAATCTGACGGATGCCTATCTGGCCAAAGCGAACTTGATTGAAGCCGATTTGACCGACGCCAGCTTAGTCAGAGCGGAAATTAGCAGCGCCAACCTATCTGGCGCTATCTTGAGCGGCACAACGATGCCGGATGGAGAGATTTTTCGATAGTTTCAAGACTGATACATTTCACACACGGTTCTGGGCTTTGAGAACGTTTTTTCGCAGGCGCAGCCTGCGAAAAAACGTTCAACTGCGGCGTAAGTCCCATAACAGCACATATATAGGTCTGGACCAGTATTTTTGAGGCAAGCCGTGCGGAGTGCGGCTTGCCTCAAAAATACTGATTTGGATTGAGCGCGTAGCGCTACAGAACTTTGATGATGCAGGGGCTACACCAGATCAATTCCAGACAAGTTGCCACTCAAGCCAAGCTGATCCCCATTCACAACCAACTCATCTGTAAATGTTCCTCTAGCCTGACGTCCGAGTGATGTTGGCGTAAAGCCAAAGGCATCTTCATTTCGTCCAGACAACCCAGGCACCCTAAAATTGCCCCGCGTCGAAAGGATGAGTTCATCATCTCGGAGGGCGATCGCATCAATGCGTTCACTTCCCCGCGACAGGTTGATATCGCTGCCATCGACATATTGAGAGACCCGTCCTCGTGTACGATCTCCCAGTGTTCGGGGCCTGAAGAGTAGGATATCTTCACCCTCACTTCTCACCCCGTTGGCAAACGTCGCTTTACGTTTCGTTGAGAAGAGCAGATCGCCATTCGATAATTGAGTCAACGCATCAATATCTTCCCCTGCTTTGGTTAAACCCAAATCGCTGCCATCAACAACCAGTTCAAATCGTCCCCTTGTGTTCCCTTTACCCAACGAAGACGCATTGAATTGAACGATATCTGAATCATCGACTTCTCCAATACCTCTCAGTCGTGTGTCTTGGTTAAACGACATGAGAATCGTGGTTTCGTCAATGACATCAAACGCGTCAATTTTTACCTTGCGAGACAAAATGTTAGATCCATCGAAGACAATGCTGACGTTTTGGCCATCAAAGAAAAGAATGTCTTGATTGTTGATATTGATTCCACCGACTTGTCGGTCATTATCTGCACTGAAATAGAAAGAATCGCCTGCTGGTGGTTGCGAGAAGTCAGCCTGAACCTCAAATGCCCCAATATCTGCTCGTTCTCCGACCACTCGGTTAAACGTTTCGCCCCGCTGGTCGGTCAACACATTGCCAGGATTGTCACCTCTGTTGAGTGCAGGAGAATCAGATTGGAGAGCAATTGTTTGGGTCGTTCCGCCATTGTCTTGCAACCCTGCTGGATCGAGCTTTGGATCTTGACCGAAGATGTTGTTGCCTAAATCATTTGTAATGTCGCCATTTTCGATAAGACTGAAGCGTGCTGAAATCGATTCGCCGCCTGTATCAGGACGATTGTCAAAATTGGCCGTATTGTTCGCAACGATTGTACTAATGAGTTCTGCTGAGCCGCTGACACCACCGTCGTAGTCTGCCACGTTATTGCTAATGGTGCTGTTACTCACAACCGTCATCCCACCAACTGTGGCAATGCCTCCTCCGTTGCCGTATAGATATTCCTCATCAACAGCAGAATTGTTTGCAATCGTGCTGTTGTTAACGGTTAAGGTTCCGCCAGTGTTGAAGAGCCCGCCACCGCCATCAACTGAAATATTGCCGCTAATTGTGCTGTCGCGAACGATGACGCTTCCATCGTTGTTGAAGATTCCCCCTCCAACACGTTGCGTGGTGTTGCCACTGATGGTGCTGCTGAGCACCGTCACCACTCCATCATCGTTAAAGATGCCGCCGCCGCCGCCCGCACTAGCGTTATTAACCAGACGGCTATTTCGCACTGTTAGATTTTCTCGATTAAAGATTCCCCCACCCGCATTCCGGCGATCGCTAATTGTGGCATCGGACGGCACATCTCCGTTCGTCACGATCAGGCTGTCTAAAACAACTGTTTGATCGGTTGAATCATCACCATCATCGATGATAAACACACGGTCGTTTTCGGCAGCGTCTAACGTAATGAAATTGTCTTCTAATCCCTCAATCGTTAACGATTTATCAATCGCAAGGGCCGATTTAAGTGAAATAACGCTTCCAGCCAAGCTCGGATCAAATTCAATTGTGCCGCCATCTTGAGTAAATGCGATCGCTTCCCGCAGGGAGACATCTCCAGGACTCAAGTCAAAGTCATTTTCATCGTCTAGCGTATCGACGATTAAGGAGGGAAATTGTCCGGGTTGAATAATGCTCGTCGAGTCATTGCCCTGAAACTCAACGGCTCCCAGATCCACCTGTTCATTCACAACGCGATCGAACTCACTTCCACGTTGATCAAATGGAACGGATTCTGAGATGTCACCATCTGTATCTACATCTGCAACGTCTGAGGGAATGAGGTCATTTGACCCAAGATTAATCGCTGGACTGTCGGGAAGCAACGCTCGCGTCTCTGTATTCCCCCCATTGTCTTGCAATGGGCCCAAACGAGGATCGAGTGTTAAAGCCCCAATAACGCTGCCATCGGTGACGATATTGATGCCATCCGCATCGACAAGGCGATCGCCTCGTACATCGCCACCTTGATTGTTGGCAACAATGCTATTCGCTAGCTCTAGAGATGCAGCTCCATACGTTTGGAAAATTCCCCCGCCTGATGCTGCTGTATTGTCGCTAATCGTGCTGTTTCCTATCACGACGACATCGGTGCCTGTCGAACTGGCTTCAATGAAGAGTCCGCCCCCTTGCTCATCCACCTCGTTACCACTGACTGTTGTGTTACTCAAGGCCAGATTGACATTCCGAGCATAAAGTCCGGCTCCCTTGCTCACCGAGGTATTGTTGCTAATGGTGCTGTTACTAACAGTGATATCGAGACGACGTGAGAAGCCATTAATTAAAATGCCACCCCCCGTTGGAGAGGAATTGCCACTGATTGTACTGGTATTGACGACCAAATCGGCATCAATGGCCGAAATACCACCACCGATGAAGTTACTAGTTGTGTAGTTAGAGTTATTTGAAACGACACTATTCTCTACACTAAGTAACCCATCTCTGGCAAAGATGCCGGTTTTAGAGTTATTGCTGATTGTACTGTTTTCAATATTTAATTCTTTGCCACCCTTGCTGTAAATCCCCTCTCTGGAATTACCGCTAATAGTGCTATTTCTAACGGTTAAGTCTCCAGTAGAATGATAAACACCGCCCCCTTCTCCCTTATATCCAGTAACTGTGTTGTTGCTTATCGTGCTGTTAATCAGACTTAGATTCTCAGTATTGAAAATTCCGCCACCATTTTCAATAACCAGACTTCCGCCACGAACAACTAATCCATCAAAAATAATTGTTTTATCAGACGTGTCATCATTGTCACTAATCTTAAAGATACGAAAATTATCTGAGTTAGTGTCACGTTCAACAATAATATCAGGAACTCCATCGTTGTTTAGATCACCATCAATCGTTAAATCATCAACAACGTCGAGTTGTCCGCTAGTGAGAGTAATCGTCTGACCAGCAAGGCTAGGGTCAAACGTAATCACATCATCTCCAGGGGATGCATTTGCGTCGAGAATGGCTTGGCGGAGAGATCCTGAGCCGTTGTCGTTGGAATTTGTAACAAGAAAGGTAGTCATAAGTTGAAGGATGCTTTCACCAATAGAGATTGGAGTATTGAAAGATTTGTTCCCATCACCTATTCACGAATTAGTAATGCCCAGCGATCTTAATATTAAACGTTATGAAAATATACAAATTAACCATTTTAATAAACATTCAATATGGTAAGTCACTTTAAATTGCAGTGATTGATAGTCGAAATAGATTCCTCAAATTCAAGAAATATTTTAGATATTTTTATTGACCAGAGTTAATCTCCAAACGAGTATTTAACTGATATCGTTTTCCTAAAAGATTGACAAAATCAAT
>JBCBLF010000161.1:0-10727 GCA_038520475.1 Cyanobacteria bacterium J06627_8 | reverse complement strand
TATGGAGTTTAACTCCATAGTTTCGGGGTGTTATCCGTCAATTTTGATAGTTAATTTTGGATTATGGGATGTTATCCAGCAGCTTTGACAGATAACACCCTGTAATCGGATGTTATCTAACAACGATCGCTCATGCCCCATTCTCAGAACCCTCTGGAACAGGGCAAACGCATACTAATTTGAACCCAATGAAGAAATGAGGGTTTTAATGATCGGTAACTTGCAAATCACCTCTGTTTTTTGCAATAAGATACTTAAAAGCCATCCTTATTGCGAAAATATTGGAGTATGCGTTGCCCTGCCCTCTGGAATAGCTTGTTCGGATTATCTCCCCCCACCGGGTAGAATGGGTTCTCGCCTAATTTCATCAATCATGGTGACTTCAAAGATAAGTTCAAAAGGCTGGTTAACTTCAAGAGCTACAAATTCTTCCAATAGCCGAACTTGCTTTGGTGTTAAGGGGTCCGCTGTGACAACGAGCAGGCGCACCTGGGGTGGATTGGTTAACCAATTCGTGTCAATTGCAATCAACTGGACCCGTTGAAATGTGATGGTTCGGGCAACTAAGGCTGTTCTCAAGCTGGCTTCAAGCTGAGTCTGTATGACAAGTCGGTAAAAGCTTAGACCCAAGGGAATCAACAACACGCTCGTGGCGATCGCCGCTGCGGCTAATCCACGATGGGCGCGATAGAGGGGGGTATATCCGGTTGAGACAAAGGCCAACATACAGGACAGCGTAATGCCGAGTAGATTCGTTAAATAAAGGACACCTGCTCCTTGACTGAGCTGCCAGTCGCCGACGGCTAGCCCAAGTCCAACGACACAGATCGGTGGCATCAGTGCAACTGCGATCGCCGTGCCCGCCAATGCGCTCGAAATTTTGGGCTGAACTTTTGCAAATCCGCTGATTCCGCCTGCTGTAATGGCAACGCCTAAGTCAAGGAGGTTGGGTCTTGAGCGTGCCCAGACCTCGGTGCCGTAGTCTGCAATTCCGGTCAGTTTGCCGATCACGTACGCCATACAGATTGCGATTCCCGTCCCAATGACCAGCGCAATTAAGCCTTTTTTGATAACAGCGGATTCACCTTCGAGGGCTCCAAAGGCCAGACACCGAATCGGAAGCATCAGGGGTGCAATGATCATGGCACCGATAATCACGGCTGCGCTGTCGGAGAGCAATCCAAAGGTGGCGATCGCGCAGGACCCGATAATCAAGACGAGGTACGTCGGGTCAATTTGAGCTTCGTTTTCTAAGGATTGCTGGAGCTGATCGATGGCCTGTCGCTTGACTCGACGATAGATCAACAGCTTCCGTATTCGTCGAGGCACGTGATTTTTGTACTTAATCACAAGCTGCTCCTCTAAGGTAATGTCAGCGCAAGAAGCAACCCCGGATTCATCAACCAAACGCATCGCTTTCGCCATCGGATATTTTTGTAGAGGCTGCTCGGCGCGCTTGCAAAAATGCCGTTGCCATATTCAGCGAGCCACGACTATTGTGTCTGATTTTGGGACATTCCCACAGCTCGCAATAGCCCAGGTCGTGAGTATGAAAATTCAGTTGAATGTACTGCTATGAGAGCTAATCGCCTCAACGTTATCCAGCGAGGAAGTTGCCGCCAAATTTTTGAACGATGATGTTGTCGTAGGAATCGGCGATCGCTGACACGGACAGGATGCAGGTCTGGAGTTCCATCATATCCATGTTGTCACCTCCAAGGATGCTATGGGCAAACATGATGCGGCCATCGGCTTCAAGCTGGAAGGCTCCAAAGCGAATGAGGTTACTTTCACTCATCAAAAATTGAAGAAGGTCGGCACTGACCGGTGTTCCATCCGTTAAATAGCTGTAAGAACGGACAATGGCAATATCCTCATCATTCCAGGGATTCACTTCCCAGGCCACCACGTCTACGTGAAGGCAGGTCGTGCCATACTGAATCTCAAAGTTGGGAGTGTTGGGCACACTCGTGACGGCGTCTCGAAAGAGATGAGAACCCGTGAGATAGTCGGATACCTTCTGATAGGTCACCGTTTGAGAGGAATTGAGGAACGTGAAATCGATAGCTTGGGTCATAGCAGTGCGGTAAAACTCACATCATAAACATGCGGCGATCCAGGCTTTTTGGATCGTGGCTTTTGACAAAGCCTTCCAAATTTTCATCTGATTCAAGCCGCCCATCGACCAGATTAATAATGCGGTCAGCAACGTCTAGAATGCGGTTGTCGTGGGTCACCATCAAGATAGTGCGGCCTTCTTCTTTGGCTAGTTTTTGCATCAGGGTTACCACTTCGCGCCCAGATTTCTTATCCAGAGCAGCAGTGGGTTCGTCGGCCAGAATGAGCTGGGGCTGATTCACGAGGGCGCGGGCGATCGCCACGCGCTGTTTTTGTCCACCGGAAAGAGAATTGGGTTTATAGTCAACGCGATCGCCCAACCCGAGTTGCCTGAGAATGTCAACAGCGCGAGCCCGCTTTTCGCCCCAGTCATTCGTCAATTCCACAGCCATCTCCACATTCTGAGAGGCCGTCAATGATTCAAAGAGGTTGTGCATTTGAAAGATGAAGCCAATATTGCGGCGAATATTGACGAGCTGTTTATCGTTGAGCCCTACGAGTTCTTTCCCTAGCACGTTCAGGCTTCCGTCGAAACACGAGCGTAGTCCCCCAATTAAGCTAATGAGGGTTGTTTTTCCTGAACCCGATGGCCCCGTCATGATGACAATTTGTCCTTTCGGTAGTGTTAGGTCAATGTCAAACAGCACTTGTTTCCGCAAATTTCCCTGGCCAAATGAATAATTGAGGCCGCGAATTTGCACGGCAATTCCTTCAGTTGACTGGGGTGCCGATTTTGTAGATAGGGATGAAACGGAGTGCGTCATGGTTGGCCTAAAACATGAGTTTGAAACAAAAGAACGCGAGAAACAGACGTGATTCAATACACTATCCAAAGACCTCAGCTGGATCAGTTGATTGGACTTTACGGACGGCGATCGCTCCAGAAACGAGACACATCACAAAGGTGCTAACGAAAATATTGAGTGCTCGTCCAGGGGTCAATATCATCAAGAGCCCAGTCGCATTCATCGCCAGATCATAGAGAATTAGACTGGTGAGAAGACCAGGGATAAACCCTAAGAAGGCGAGTATGACGGCTTCCTGAATCACAATCACAAATAGATTGAGGTTGGTATAGCCCATTGCTTTCATTGTGGCGTATTCAGCCCAATGGTCAGCAATGTCGGTGTAGAGAATCTGGTAAACGAGAATAATGCCGACGATAAAGCTCATGATCGTCAACAAGCTAAACACAAAACCAATATTCGTGTTTTCTTCCCAGTAGGTGCGTTCTCGCTGAGCAAAAGCATCTTTTGTCAGCACCAACACGTCCTTCGGGAGGCGATCGCTCAAGGTTTGCACGAGGGTATCGAGGTCATACCCTTCAGCAACGGTCAATAAGCCAATGTCGACGGTATTTAGCGTACGGCTATCTTCTTCTGGTCCTAAACGAGCAAAATAGCGGACAAAGTTTTGGTCGCTCATCACCACGTTGCCGTTTCCTGCCGCAAAGTCTGTACCCAAGCTAAAGGTTCCTACAATGCGGATTTGCTGCTCCATGAGTTCTGTGTCAATGCCCACTTCCATTGGCCCTACTTCTGGACGTGAGCGATCGTCAATAAGGGCGGTCCAAGGCATCCGGAGCTGGTCTTGATAGTTGAGCACACCTGGAAGAGGTAGCACAGGTTCTTCTGGATTGAATGCCAAGACCCTCAAAGGACGAATCAACTTAGTCTCTGGATTTTTCCAGTCTGCGGTTGCGATGTAGAGGGAATAACCGTCTTCGACGCCCTCAAAGGCTTGGGCCTGATATAGTCGTCGTCGGGCAAATTGCTCTGGCACGAACATGTTCTCTTTGATGCGATTGATGATAACGACATCGCCATTCAGCAGCTCTAAAAGCTGAGTTTGGCTATCATAGAGCGCATTTTTAAATCCTAAAAACACAAACATAAGGAGCACCGCAAAAGCGACTCCAGCCAGGGCTGTGATCAAGCGTCGCCGCTCGTGAACGAGGTTATACCAGGCGAGTAAGGTGTGCCGGGGGGGTAACATCAGGCTCTCTTTAGAAAAGCCAGAAGGACGCGGCAGAAGCTTCATGAGAACACCTCCGCAGGGTCAGCCTGAACTGCCTTCTGGACAGAGACGAGTCCAGACAAGGTGCACATGATGAGCGTCAGCATGAATACCCATATGGCTCGTTCTGCGTCCATATAAACGGGTAAGGTTCCACCCGTGGCCTGACGGGCCAGAGCATAGAGGCTAATGGCAACAAGGAAACCGGGGCCATATCCCAAACACGCTAGGATCATCGCCTCTTCAATAACCACCTTGAACAGATAGGTGCTGCGATAGCCCATGGCTTTGAGGGTGGCAAATTCAGCCATGTGGTTAGCGATGTCCGTGTAGAGAATTTGGTACACGATTACCGTCCCAACAACCATGGCCACCGCGACGCCCATGCTAAAAATGAAGCCTGCGGCTGTTGTTTCAATCCAGTAGGCGCGATCGCGTTCAGCCATCTCCGCTTGGGTAAACGTCAGCACATCTTCAGGCAATTGGGCCTGAATGCGCTGTTTTAAGTCGTTTAAGGTGGCTGCGTCTTCTAAGTAACGGTCCTCGACCTGAATTAAGCCAAAGTCAATGAGACTTAATGGACGGGGCTCCAAATAACGCGCAAAGTTCAAATCGCTGGTAATAACGGTCCCATCGGCTGCAAATCCTCCGCCTAATCCGTAGTTGCCCACGATGGTGACGGTTCGACGCTCCAGTTCCGTTTCCGTGCCGGGTGATTGAGGCCCAAACTCAGGGCGCGATCGCTGATCGAATAACACCGTATTGGGCTGGCGCAATGCTTCTTGTGCTACTCCTTTCTGTAACTCGGGCAGCGAAAATACACTATCGTCTGGATTCACGCCATACATCAGCATGGCCCGATTAATGCGGGTCTCTGGGTTGCGCCACTGTCCGTAGCCGACATACATCGGCATGACGTGCGTGACTCCATTAATGCCAGATGCTTGATAGATTCGCTCAATCGGAAAGGGTTCGGTTGTGCTGAGCTCTAACGTTAACGGGGAGATAAGGAAGAGGTTGGCATTGATGCTGGAATAGGTCTGGTTTGCCGTCAGTGCCAATGCGCCTAAAAAGCCCAGATTCATAAAGATGATGGTGACGGCAAAGGTGACTCCGGCGATCGCAACCAGTAGTCGAGTTCGCTCATGAATCAAGTTTCGCCACGCCAGCGGAGTCCGCATTCTGCATCCTCCTTACGCATCTACATCGATGCGGACGTCCACTTGGAGATTGGTTAGTCCTTGTACGGGCTGACTATCATCGAGCCGAATTTTGACTTCCACCACTCGTGCATCGGCATTCGCCGCCGGATCATCGTCTAGCACGTCATTCTTAAAAATTTGCCAACCGATTTCAGAAACTTCCCCGACCAGCCTCTCCTCAAAAGCCCCATTGCGACTATTGATTTGAGCCGGCTGACCCAGCCGCACCAATCCGACATCTGTTTCATAGACTTCAGCAACCACATACATTTGGCTGGTGTCCCCAAAGTCTAGAATGCCCTCACTGGTGATGGCTTCGCCTTCTTTTGCGATGACTCTCAAGATGCGTCCATTGCGGGGTGCACGAATAATCGTCCGCTCTAATTTAGCTTCGGCTAGTTCTAGATTTTGTTGAGCCGATGCAACGGTGACCTGGACCTGAGAGAGCGTCAAATCAGCCTCCGCCGACTGGAGCTGCTCTTCGGCCAGACTCATCGTCGTTAAGCGATCTTCTTCAAGTTGGATAAGGGTTGCTTCTGCGTTTTGCAGCTCCTCTTCAACGCGGCGAGTGTCTGTGGCTTGCGCATCTAATTGCTGACGGGCGATCGCCCCTTCTTCGAAAAGTCCCTCGAATCTTTCTAAGTCAGTTTGCGCTAGGGTCAACTCAGCCTCCAATCGGCGGATGTTTGCTTGCTGAGCCTCAATTTGAAATGAGGCTGGACGATCGACCTGTTGAATGCGAGCCTCAGCTTCACTGACCTTCGCTTGACCCGATTCGGTTTCAGCTTGATATTGAAGTTGTGCTTCTTCAAGTTGGGCTGCGGCAAAATTTCGTTCGGCTAGCCGCTCTTCATAGCTTTCTAGGTAGGCGATCGCCTGTCTCGCTACGACGATATCGCCTTCGTTGACCTCTAGTCGACCGACCCGTTCTCCAGTCGGTCCACTGATGCGAAAGACTTCTCCATCTGGCTCTAGTCGTCCTAACGCGGCAACGGCGACTCGCTGCGGTGCCGTCACCTCTTCTGTTGTCGATTGTGCAACTGTGCGAGGCTGAATGATACGAAAAACGCCGAGTCCCAGTAGTGCCAGTGCAATCACGCTTCCGGCGATCGCTACCAGTGAGCCTCGGTTCTTATGTAGAGCTTTTCCAACCATGATGTTCAACGGCAAGTGAACGAGCGATAGTCATTGTGGCGGTATCCTATCTCTAGCCTCAATTGTGAGAGGGTAGTTCTAAGTTTACATCCTCCGAACGGATTAACCGGTGATGCCCTTCTACGGTACCCATATGCAGGACAGAATGACAGATGCAGCTGCACGCGGCGTAACATTACTCACCCACCATTAACGTCACGCGGTGTTGTTCAAAGTAAGGCGCTCTCATAATAGAGGTAACTGCGAGTTTCTGGTTGTTGAGGCTGTACGAAGATATCCGGTACTCGACCGTATTCCGCTAAATATCCGCGACGCACATTGTCTCGCGGGCCCACATTGAAGAATGCGACCCAGTCTGCGATGGTTGCAGCTTGCTTTAGATTGTGGGTCACCACAATGAGGGTGTAGGACTGTTTCATATCATTTAATAGTGCATTGATCCGCTCTGACGAAATTGGATCAAGAGAAGCGCAGGGTTCGTCCATCAATAAGATTTCTGATCCGAGTGCGATCGCCCGGGCAATGCAAAGTCGCTGTTGTTGGCCGAGGGAAAGCATCAATGCGTTTTGTCGGAGCTTGTCTTTGACTTCGTTCCACAATCCAACCTGTTTCAAGGCGTGTTCGACTCGGTTATCGATATCTCCCTTAAACCCGTTAATCCGAAGCCCTAACGCGATATTCTGATAAATCGACTTAGGAAATGGATTGGGGCGCTGAAAGACCATTCCGACGCGCCGACGGATGACTACATTCGGCACAGCTGAAATCGATTGACCATAAAGCAAAATTTTTCCAGACGTGTTTGCTTGAGGATTCAAATCGTTCAACCGGTTGAGACTCCGGAGCAACGTACTTTTTCCACAACCCGATGGGCCAATGATGCACGTGAGCTGGTGTTCATAGACGTCAAGTGTGATGTCACTAAGGACCGGAATGCCGTTGAATGCCACGGCAACATTCTGAAGGGAAAGGGCGATCGCTTGATGGTGCATCTTCGGATCGGTCGACATATTTGGATTGGTCAGCGAATGAGGGTTTTCAGGAGGCATAGTCAAATGAACCGTCACGTTAATATCGGCGGCGATAAATATCTTTTAACAATACGGCAACAACATTCATTCCTAATACCAGCGCACCCAGGACAATGACAGACGCAGCAGCGTTGGCTTGGAATTCTTCTCGTGGTCGAAGGGCCCAAAAATAAATCTGTGTAGGAATTGTCGTAAAACCGCCCTGGAGTCCATTTAGCGACAGCGATGGAGAGAAGCTGACGAATGCTGCGGCCCCAATTGATAGGATGGCAGCGGTTTCACCGACAATTCGTGATAACGCCAGGAGGACACCCGTCACAATACTGGGTGAGGCCTCTGGGAGTACGATTGTCCAGATGACTTGCGATCGCGTCATCCCTACGGCATAAGAAGCCTGTCGTAGATCTTGGGGTACGGTGCGTAGCGATGTCTTCACTGAGATAATGAGAATCGGTAACGCAATAATTGCCATCACGAATGAGGCAGACATTAGGCTTCTGCCACCGGTCAATGGCTCTAAGCGTCGGACAAAAATAGCCAGACCAATAATTCCATACAAGATTGATGGAATGGCTGCCGCATTAGCAATATGCAAATCTAGAAATCGACGAAGGCGCCCCGGAGATAAATATTCTTCGCTATAAACCGCAGCGCCTATCCCAATTGGAATAATTAAAAAGGACGGTAGAATCAGTAGCCAAATGGAACCCAACAGAGCCTGGGAGATTCCTGCTATCTCGGGGGTTCGAGAAGAGGGACCAGTGATGAATTGCCAATTCAAACGACTTAGACCTTCTTGAAAGGTCCCGAACAGTAGCAACGTAAAGACAATAAGACCAACACAGGCTGCTAACAGTCCAACGATTTTCATTATCTGCTCAGCTCGTGCTCGTTGAGTATGGTTCAAACAAAAATAGTCTGATTTTGGGTGATTATTTTCAGCGTTGAGTCGATTTGCGTTGGCTAAAGCGATCGGTGCTGGGGTGGTCTTCGACGGAGAAACAGTGATTGCCGAGGTGAGCGTGCCATCAGACCAGAACAGCTGATTTCCTTCTAAGTCAGCCATCGACTGATTAGCCATTGACTGAGACAGATTTTTTTCAGGTTTAGCCGTTGGAGCCGATTCTGTGACGGGAACAAATAATCCAGCAATTTTCGAGGTGTATCGCCGAACCATGACTTGACCCATATGATTCAGCGATAAGGTGATGAAAAAAAGTACGAGCCCAACAGTAAATACAGTGCTGAAGATTAGGGTGTCGGTGGGAACATCGCCTAAGCTGACTTGAACAATAAATGTGGTGAGGCTTTCCACTGCATCGAGTGGGTTAAAGCTTAGATTTGGATATTGCCCTGCTGCAATCGATGCAATCATGGTCTCTCCGAGCGAGCGAGAGGCAGCCAAGCTATAGGATGCAATCATCCCCGGTAGCGCCGATGGAATGACCACGTGTCGGATTGTTTCCAATTGAGTGAATCCGGCAGCATAGGCAGCTTCTCGTAAGTCTTTGGGTACATCTCGAATCGCATCTTCGCTGATAGACGAAATGATTGGGATGATTAGTGCTCCGGTGACCAACCCAGCACTCAAACTGTTAAATCCTGAAATGGTTGGAAAAATATGCCTTAACTGTGGCGTGACAAACTGCAATGCAAAGTACCCATAGACAATCGTTGGGACTCCAGCTAGTGCTTCTAAGACGGGTTTCAAGATTCGTCGAAGGAACGTAGGTGCGTATTCGCTTAGATAAATGGCTGCGAACGTTCCTAAGGGAATGGCCACAATTAAGGCGATCGCCGTGATCATGAATGTTGCGCTAACTAATACCCCGATGCCAAAGCTTGGGACTGAAAAGCGAGGTGTCCACTGACTATCGGATAGAAAGTGCCACAGTGACACATCTTGAAAAAATAGAGTTGCATGAAAGACGAAAACAACAAACATAATTCCGACAGCGATTATCGGAACGGACATGCATATGCCGAACATTCCATGGATGATTCGCTCTCTTAGAAACAGAAGGGCTATGGTTGGGTCAGATTTTGTATGGCTGCGAAGCATCCTCACGGGCTTAACGGTTAAGAAATTAAAGATAAGAAATAAACTGATGAGCGGAGATAGCTCCTGTCAGGCTTTTGCGGTGCGGCCTATTCCAAGACAAACTTTAAAAAACAGGGATGAGGAATAAGCCAGAAGCCCTGAGATTAGGTAATCTGTGTGCATCTCTCATCAGGCCGAATAACCGAAAAGCATTGCGCTCGGAGACGCTAAGTCGTCTGAATCGATTCAAATTTTCTGCACATTCTCGAGGTCATTGCACGTAACAAGCAACCCCTACCTCTCTCCCTTCAATGCCCCTATTCTTGCTTTGCTCTTGGTGTGCACGGTCAAGAGCCCAAGTCCCAAACACCCTGACAGACTCGATAGCTTTCTGTTAGCTGGGACATTAATTATATCCCTGGCAATCATGACACTTTCGCTCAGAATGTCAATCTATATTCTTAAATAAGAACTACCACCCTTAGATTATTGAAGGGTTAAGGTAGCGTTCCAGAGAGATTCATATCATTAATAAATGAATTTTAGAAACTTATGTTGCTTTTGTGGCATTTGGCTTTCAGAATTAATACTCAATAAGCGCGAATTCTTTGGCTCATTTCCACAAGTGACGCATGTCGTTCCCGTGATTACTCTTTCAAGAGTAATCATTAATTTTAAATATTTTCTCGAAATTAAAAACCAGAGATTCGTGTATCTAAAGCTGGTATAGGTTTCTGTTATCTGGTACAGGTTATATGTGACAGAAGGAGCATACCACTACGTATAAATTACACAAGTTCTCATTCTATAGTTGGTCGTCTATACCATTTATTTAGTTGTATATACTATTTACTTGTGTGGTTGTTATTGCTATGTGTCTTATCTACTTATCAAAGCCATAGGGCAGCCGTCACGATCCTAGATGAGTGTTGAGACGTAAGACCTACAAATGTTTCAGACTTACCTAGCGAACACAACAGTGCATGCAACAGATTGGCTCAAGTTTTCTTTAGGGATTATGTTGTGCGAGCATGATGAGCCAAACTACCAATGGGGCATGATTTTTTAATCATGAGCAATCGACACCTATATTCATGCACAGTCTTGCCCGTTATCATTAGATGAGTGGCCGTAATGTAAATTGTGTCTGCAAAGAAATGTCTG
>JBCBLF010000160.1:0-10853 GCA_038520475.1 Cyanobacteria bacterium J06627_8 | reverse complement strand
CGGACTTCAAAGGTCAGGAAATTGGCGTAGAAGTCGGAGGAGTCAGCCATTTCTTCTTGCTACAGGTGTTAAAGGAAGCAGGGCTAGAAACGGGCGATATTTCAATTTCCAACCTGACGCCAGATGCAGCGGCGGCGGCCTACCAGGCAGGCCGAGTCGATGTAGCTGTTACCTACGCACCGTTTCTGACGAGAGCTGATGAAGCCCAGCCCGATGGTCGAATCATCTTCGATACGTCACAAATGCCGACTGCTATTGTGGACGTTTATATCTTTAGTCCAGAATTTGTTGAGCAGACTCCAAATGCAGCTCAAGCCTATGTGGATGGGATTTACAAAGGGCGCGATTTCTTAGAAAGCAACACAGATGAAGCCTTAGCAATTGCTGGACAATGGTTGGAGCTGTCTCCAGAAGATGTAGAGCAGGAACTTCAGGGCGTTGACCTCACTAGTCCCGAGAATAATGCAAAAATGCTAGGTGACGCGTCAAGTGATTTGTATCTCGTTCCTCATATGACGGACCTTGCGACATTCCTCGTCGATCAAGGGCAAATTGAGGCAGCACCCACGGCTGAGGAATTTGAAGGCGTGATTGAGTCTAAGTTTGTTGAAGCGGCGATCGCATAAGTTTTGTGTCTACCCCGATCAGTGCATCAGTTGTACCCGTTAACGATCGCTGGTTTTCGACTCAGAAAATCAGCGATCGTCTTTATCTCATCACTGAACCTCACTATTACTGGTATAACCGCGCGAATCTCTGGCTCATCAAAGGGCAACAGCACGATTTGCTGATTGACACCGGATTGGGAGTTGCGAGTCTCCGCCATTACCTGGCATCACTCATCGACAAGCCACTATTGGCGATCGCTTCCCACGTCCATTTTGATCATTCGGGTGGCATGTTTGAATTTGAGCATCGAGCCATTCACACCGCAGAAGCAGAGGCATTGAGCATCGGTGATGACTACGAAGCGCTATGCAGTCCTGAGCAGGGCTGGGTGCAACCTGAGCATTTTTCAGAGTTACCGCACCCTGAATTCACCGTCACTGAATATACCTTAAGAGCCGCAGAGCCAACGTACATCTTGCATGAGGGCGACGTGTTAGATTTGGGCGATCGCGCCTTTGAAGTCATGCATCTACCCGGTCATTCCCATGGCTGCATTGCGCTGTACGATCCCCAAGCGAAGGAGCTCTTTTCAGGGGACGTGATTTATGATGGTGAATTACTAGATGAATTGCACTGTAGCCACATTCCAACCTATATCAACACCTATGAGCGGCTCAAAACATTGCCGATTGAGACGGTCTATCCAGGCCACTATCGCATCTTTGGTCAAGAGCGCTATGGTCAGATTATTGGTGATTATTTAGACGCTAGACGAAAACCCGGCTGTCCAGCCGAGGTTCAACTCAATGAATAATCTACAGCGCTACGCGCCCCAAGCATTAGACGCTAGTCTACGTCGAACGACAGCGTTGTTGTATCTTTGATAGCTGCCTGTTCGGGGGATAGCTCGGCTAATTGCTGGGCGATCGCCGGATTATAGATTCGTAGGTAGTTCCAGTAATTCTCAAATACCGCTTCAACGTAACCCTTGGTTTCAGGAAACGGAATCTGCTCAACAAACACATCTGGGTCACTAAAGCCAAATCGATTAATCCAATTGGCCACACTTCCTGGTCCCGCGTTGTAGCTGGCGATCGCAAAGAGAGAATTGTTGTCATACTCTCGATGGGTGTAGTCCAGATACCACGTACCAAAATTGATATTGCTTTCAGGATTCGTCATATCGTAATCCGCAATGCCAGTTTGCTGAGAAATCCAAGACGCAGTCGATGGAATCACCTGCATCAATCCGGCAGCATTGGCCACAGACTGAATCTGAGGCTCAAATCGAGACTCTTGACGAATGAGCGCAGTCACAAGGACTGGATTGAGGCGTCGTTCTGCTGACCATTTCACAATGATGTCCTGAAAAGGAAACGGATATAGTGCCTGCCAATATGCACTGGTCTGCTTTGCGGTCTCAAATTCGAAATCGTCGGTGTCTTCGGGTCGCCAGTCTAAGCTCGACATCATAAAAATACCGGCTAGATGATCACCCACACCTAAGCGCATGATGCCATCAGTAAACTGCTCAGCTGTTGTCAATTCAGGGCTTGATTGAAACTCTACTTGCCACATGCCCCATGCATCCTTGTCTTGCCCCAATCGATGAAGCTCCTTCAACGTCTCTGATCCTTGGGGAAGAGTCATACGAACAGTGGGCTCAATCAGCTCAGGATTCTTGACTCGCACAGAGGTGAAGTCACCCACATCCCATCCAAGATAATTTGCCGATCGCCAAGCATAATACGAGTCTGGATAACTTTTTAAGACGTGTGTATAGGCTTTACGGGCATCTTCGTCTCGATCTAATTGAGTCGCCCATTTCCCTACCCAAAATCCGGCTTCTGGGGCGCGGTCATCATCCGGGTTATTAACAACCAGTTGGCTAGCCCATTTCCATGCACCATAGACGTCATTGTTCTCGATGGCAGATTCCATATACTGCCATCGCAAATCAGCCGCGGCTTCTGAATCACTATACTGATTCAACACTGACTCACGGGCCTGTTCAGCTGATGCCTGGCTTTGTAAACTCTCTAAGTGTTTCGCCCGTTCTAAGAGCGCATCAGCCGCACGATCAGGAAAATTTTCGCGGACGCGATCGAGATATCCAATGGCTTCCTCAGACGGGACGAGCTGCGACAGCCGAATCAGTCCTTGAGCTGTATCGGCTGCATCAGGGAATTCAGCAATTAATCGCTTGTAGGCGGCGATCGCCGTTTCATTTCGCTGAACAAGCTGGGCTCCCCGACCGGCTCGATATCGATTTAGAGCTGTTGCAGGGGCTTTTGCATAGGCTGAACCCGCTTTTCCGTACTGCCACTTCTCCCAATACCCAAACCCAATCGCTTCCCAATCGTCAGGTTGGAGCTGATCCCCATATTCAGTCACCAGCCGATCCAGCACATCAACGGCATTCGGCACATAGAGGCCGTGGTGTGCAATCAACAATAAGAGATCAGGTCGGTCAGGGGCCGCTTCAAGTTGCGCTTGTGCGATGTCAATGGTGCGGGGATGGGCTGGATAATTGGCGATCGCCTGCTCCCAGTAAGTCACATCACCTTTTCCAAGCTGATAAAGCGCTTCAGCAGCCAGCGGACTTTCGGCATAATTCTCGACGATCAGCCTCCAAGTTTCTTGGGCGGCTGCTTGATTGCCTGTTGCCGCTTGAGCCTGTGCCCGCTTCAGCAAAATCGGCACTGTTAGCGTAGGATAACCCTCTTCTAAATTCTCCAGCAGCGGCAGCGCTGACCCGCCTCGATCTTGATTGATGAAATCTGTGGCCAAGAGATAGCGTGCTCGAAGCCGGTCAAGTTCAGTGATCGGCTGAGGTTTTGTGTCGCCTGGAAGAGGCGTGTCGGTGGCGATCGCCTCTAACGTTGATGCCCGTTCAGGCGTCGGCTCCATAACGAGCGGTAACACCAATGACGCTTCATCCTCTAGGCTGGGCTCAGCCCAGGGCAATGATTCCGTTGATGGATTAAAGCTAGACCGAATCGGAATCGCAATTCCTGCCCCCAATAAGACAGCACCGAGACCAAATCCTAGAAGCGCTTTGTTGAATTGTCGTCTGGGCATAATTCGCAACACGCCAAAGGCCAAAAACAAATGATATCCTTCCTGCCGAATGCTAACGCATTCAATTACAAACTGGCTCGGCAATCTCAGGTGATTCTGCAAACTCTACAAAACTAACGCTTCCTATTGATTTGGGATGAACTTACGCATGTACAACTACACCCAATTAATCCGAAAAAACACCGAATATCCCTCTGGGAAAACCACAGCTGCATGGTAGTCTTAGGTGATTAAGATTCGCTAAGTTTAGACTAGTTTTTAATTACACAAGGGGATGTGAACACCCCATGCAAGGTGAGTTAAACGAAATTGATATCCGCAGCATTCTCCAACTCGTTGAACTCGGGCAACGAACAGGTGAACTCTATGTCGAGTCCTATGCCTTACCACGACTAAGTTGGGGAGGCGATCGCCCACGAGCCGACTCATCCACGCCCCCTTCTTGGTTTGTCTTTTTCCTCAATGGCAGCATCGCCTATGCAGCTGATCACCACGCGCACACCCTACAACGCCTGAATGATCACCTCAAGCGTCTAGGCATTCAGCACTCCCTCCCCGATACCAGTGCTCCGGCGATCGCAACAACAAATGCGCCTGAATACGGCTATCTGTGGTCATTACTCGAAACACACATCCTTACCCCTCAGCAGGGCCGTACCATTGTTCAACAGATGATCGAAGAATCTCTCTTCGACTTGTTAAGCCTCCATCACGGCTCATTCATCTTTGAAGTGGGCCCCTCGTTAGCGCCTCAATTGGTGAGTTTTCGCATTGAGCCGCTCGTCAGAACAGTGATGCACCAAGTACAGCTTTGGAAGCAGCTCAGTCCCATCATTCAATCTCCTGATCAGGTGCCGACACTCCTTCATCGAGAAACCCTTCAGGATGTCCTCTCCCCTTCGATATACCAGGGCCTCATGACTTGGGCAGACGGACAAACCTCGATTCGTCAACTTTCTCGCCTTCTGGGCCAACCCATCCTATCCATCGGCCAAGCCCTGCATCCTCATATTCAGGAGGGGGCTGTTCAACTTGCAACTCGTCATCCCCATACCGACAACACGGAAGACACCACAGAACCGTCTCAACTCAGAAACCATACCTATACACCCCGAGTCGTCTGCATTGACGATGGCGTCACTCTGCGCAAAACCGTGGAGACCATTCTGGGCAATCAGGGATACGAAGTTACATCCATTGCGAGCCCAACCAAAGCGCTGAGCCTAGTCTTTCAGCTCAAGCCAGATTTGATTTTGTGCGACATTGCAATGCCCCAACTCGATGGCTATGAAGTTTGCGCAATGTTACGAAAATCTACAGCCTTCCGCCAAACTCCGATTGTCATGTTAACGGGCAAAGACGGGTTCATTGATCGGGTCAAAGCCCGCATGGTTGGGGCAACCGACTATCTAACGAAACCTTTCGGAGAGAGCGAACTCCTGCTATTAATTGAAAAATACGTGGGCTTGGGTACACCGAATCGGGAAAATCCCAATAAACTACTGGCAGAAGCAGTGAAGAATGAGTTAGAAATTAATATCTCAGGATCTGTATCATCTCCATCCTCTATATAAGTGTCGTAGTATCAAAACTAGGGTGTAGTCGGAACGTGAACGCTCCTGATTACATTTCCAGGTTTGGGAAACAAGTTGCATGAGGCGATTTAATAGGTATGGTATGTTTTCCCGTTACTTTCCCCGATTAGTTAGGTAGGAGTTATGAGTACGGTCTTGGTGGTCGAAGACAGTGTCACACAGCGAGAAATGATTACGGACTTGTTGAGGGGCAGCGGTCTCGATGTGACGGTAGCAAGTGATGGAGTCGAAGCACTTGAACAAATCAATGGTCATTGTCCAGATTTAGTTGTGCTTGATATTGTCATGCCTAAAATGAACGGTTATGAAGTCTGTCGACGCCTCAAAGCAGATCCATCTACGCAGGACGTTCCAGTCGTTATGTGCTCGTCAAAAGGTGAAGAATTTGACCGTTATTGGGGAATGAAGCAAGGTGCAGACGCTTACATTGCAAAACCGTTTCAACCTAACGAACTGGTTGGAACAGTCAAGCAACTTCTACGCGGATGACATATAAATTAGGTCGGTACTATGGTTGGCAATCCAGATTTCTTAACAAATAAGGGGAGGGAACAAGTTCCCGAGTTTCAGGAATTAGAGAGTCCTGAAGGTGAACTTCATTTGAGATTTCTCACAGCCTCAAATCAGGAATTCGCTCTTCCTGCGGTTGGCATTCGAGAAGTCATTTCACCGCCACCTGACCGGATTACCCCCATTCCGAACATTTCGCCATTGCTTTTGGGTACCCTCAATGTGCGTGGTCGCGTCATTTGGGTAGCTGATCTGGGTCAATTTTTAGGAGAATCGACGCCTCTCACAACTGACCGAGCAGAAATACCAGTTATTGCAGTAGAAGATCAGGACATCATGCTAGGGCTAGCCGTTCATTTCATTATCGGAATGGATTGGTTAGATATTGAAGAGGTGCAGATGCCCATTAATGCTCCTGACAGCATGGCACCCTTTTTGAAAGGAGAATGGTCAGCGGAAGACGGTGATAAGCATTGTCTGAGATTACTCGATCAAGTATCAATTCTTCGGTCTGCGCGGTGGGCCGCATAACCTTGTTGTTTAAAGAGATCAAGACTCACCAAAGCGGGAGAGGCATATGGGATTAGGCATTGACTACGCACAAGAATATAAGAAGGCTGAAAAAGCCTATATGCAGGGCAACTATGAAGATGCTGCCAGTATTATTGACCAGCTCGTTGAAGCCTATCCAGATGATGTCAGCGTTTGCCTTCTCAGAGGCCATATTTACTGTTACGGACTCCATGACTATACCGTTGCTCAAGAGCAATATCAATCGGTTTTATCCTTAACATCAGAGCCCGAGTACGTTGATTATGCAAACAACGGACTTGCTTATGCGAGTCAATTTAGTACGGTGGATCCTGCGTCACAGGCTGAGCTAGCTGATGCGGAGTTGCCGCCGAACATGGATGAAGGAGAAGAAGAAATCAGCTGGCTTGACGAACCTGATGAAACGGTGGTCGACGAAAGCCTATCCGGTGAAGAGGGGAACAACTTCAACTTCGCCGATTTAGATTCTGGCAATTTTGCTAGCTCAAACGGAAACAATGCAGCAACCGACGATTCCGACGTCGATCCGTTTGCTGATGATCCATTTGCTGATGCAGCGGGCCCCTATGAGGATGTATCGACACCCCTCACTGACAGTGGGGTATCGGAAGAGAGTGTTGCCTCTACGCTGGAATCTCCGTTCACTAGCGATGAGTTTTCGTTCGACGATCACCCTGCTGAAGAAAGTGGTTCCGCTTCTGGCAATCTGTTTGGTGACAACTCCGATCTATTTGAAGATAATGACAATCCATTTGGTGACAACAGCTTAGAGAACGCGATCGCAGAATCAGGCATTGAAGACGTGGCTGATCCATTCTTCTCCGCTGAGACACCTGCATCAGATGAAAACCCCTTCGCTGAAGGTGACGCTGCTGACAGCAATCCGTTTGGTGCGCCATCAGAACAAGACGAGACGCTGTTCATGATGGAAGGCGATGATAACGAACTGAGTGATGAAGCAGACTATCCTCAAGATGAGCAATCCTATGACGAGTATTCTGGTTATGATCCGGTAAATGACGGACTCGATAGCAACAACAGCTCCGGACCTTACGACCTAGAATCCTATTCTTCAGAGGCATCCTATTCCTATACCGATCGAAATGAAGCTGGCTCAGTTGAGGATCCACCAACAGATGTAACCTTTATTTCTTCAGATGGGGATAGCTTCGATGACGCTGGCTTTGACAACAGTATAGAAGCTGGTTTTACAGACGATGATTTTCCTCAAGAAGGGTTGGAGCATCTTGAAGATGATTTTCTAACTGCTGAAGAAGCGGCACTTGGTGACACAACGCCATCCACAAGCGATGCTCCTCAAGGGTTCGATTTCCTGGATGAATTTGATGAATTTGATGACATGGGAAGTGTTCCCGATTTTGATTTATCTGATAATTCAGCAGGGTTTGCAAATCCATCAGCTGGCGATGGCTCAGGGCTTGTGAGCACACCCAGTGGGGGTGGCACTAGCAACATTGGATTTGACTCAGGAGAGTTTGCTGACCAGTCCTTAATCCAAGATGAGGAAATTTTCAGCCTTTCAGGAACCTCAGACCAAATTCCAGCCTTTGCTCAGTCCGGCATGGCTAGCACAGAAGCGGCTGTTAGCACTGATCAAGGTTGGACAGCTCCTCTAGAAAACGCAACGCTCGGAGCTAAAAAGCTGATTATTTCTGGTGTCACAGGCGTTGTATCAGCGATCGCCGTTGCTGCCGTGAGCTATGGCGCAGCAACACTCACTCCAGAGGATCGAGACGTTGTGGTCAGAACTGGAGGGATCATGGCCCTTGCGGCTGGTATTGCAGGATGCGGAACATCCTTTGTCCTCAGTCGCGTTGCGCTCAGTCCTGTTGAAAAAACGGCAGCCAACTTGCATGCTCAATTCGATACGGTGTCAAAGGGCAATCTCAACGCAAGAGCCACCGTTTATTCTGAAGATGAATTTGGAAATCTTGCCAATGAATTCAACCAGATGGCAAGGATTATTCTCACCACAACGAGCGAAGCTCAGCGAAAAGCAGAAGAACAAGAGCAAGCCAAAGAAGATTTGCAGCGTCAGGTTATTCGTCTGCTAGACGACGTAGAAGGGGCAGCTCGGGGAGATTTGACGGTGCAGGCAGAAGTTACGGCTGACGTGTTAGGTGCCGTTGCCGACTCGTTCAATCTCACGATTCAAAACCTGCGAGAAATCGTCCAGCAGGTGAAGCAAGCCACTCGACAGGTGAGTAAAGGGTCAACAGAAAACGAGATCTTCGCGCGATCGCTCTCATCCGACGCATTACGACAAGCAGAAGAGTTGGCTGTCACACTAAATTCTGTTCAAGTCATGACGAACTCGATTCAGCGTGTAGCCGAGAGTGCGCGCGAGGCCGAGGAAGTGGCTCGTTCTGCATCAGCAACAGCCCTGAAAGGGGGTGAAGCGGTTGAACGCACCGTGTCTGGTATTTTGCAAATTCGAGAAACGGTTGCTGAAACCACTCGAAAAGTGAAGCGACTGGCTGAATCCTCCCAAGAGATCTCCAAAATCGTTGCCTTGATCTCACAAATCGCATCTCGAACCAACTTGCTGGCCCTAAACGCCAGTATCGAGGCAGCGCGGGCAGGTGAAGCTGGCAGAGGCTTCGCCATCGTAGCCGACGAAGTTCGACAGTTGGCGGATCGAGCTGCGAAAGCATCGAAAGAAATTGAGCAAATTGTCTTGCAGATTCAAAGTGAGACGGGGTCTGTGATGACGGCCATGGAAGAAGGAACTCAGCAGGTCATTGAGGGAACCCGTCTGGCCGAACAAGCGAAGCGATCGCTTGAAGACATCATCCAGGTATCCAATCGGATTGATGCCCTGGTTCGCTCAATTACGGCAGACACTGTTGAACAGACTGAAACCTCTCGGGCCGTCGCACAGGTCATGCAGTCGGTTGAATTAACTGCCCAAGAAACCTCTCAAGAGGCTCAACGCGTGTCGGGTTCGTTGCAGAGCTTGGTGGGCGTTGCCCGTGACCTGCTGAATTCAGTTGAGCGATTTAAGGTTGAAGAAGCGGATGCAAATTAAGGGTTGAACTGGCATGTGTGACATGCAAAGTCATATCGCAGTTGACATGTTAATTAATTGAGCTTCAGACAAACCATTGTTTCTTGTTCAACCAACAATGAACAATCGAAGATGCAAGTACGCGAGGCAAGATGGGGTAAGTTAACGAACATGACAGCAGAGTATTTTCAATTGGCCACGTAGCATCGATTCAGAACCAAGGAGGGGCCTTTATGCAATCCGAACAGCAACAGCGAATCATGGGCTATTTCATTGAGGAGGCAAAGGACCACCTCAATACGATTGAGCAAGGATTGCTAAATCTTCAAGGCACCATTGAAGACCCAGACTTGGTCAATGAAGTGTTTCGGGCGGCGCATTCAGTCAAAGGCGGTGCCGCCATGTTGGGGCTTGACAGCATCCAGCAAACAGCTCACCGCTTAGAGGACTACTTCAAAGTTCTCAAGGAATGTCCTCTAACCGTTGACCAGAAGTTAGAAAGTTTGTTTTTGCGGGTCTTCGACACCCTTCAAGATCTCCTTGAGCAGCTTCAAGGACCATTTGGCCTCACGAATGACAGTGCCGCTCAAATCATGGGCGATGTCGAGCCAGTACTGTCACAGCTCAATAGCCATCTAAGCAACTTGGTTGAAGCATCGGGTCACACGCCTCCAGAGGAAGTCGACCTGACGCATACCGTCTCGTCTGCCTCCGTAAACGCTGCGCAGACACCTGTTGCAGCATCTGCATCAACCGCTAAATCTGAAGATAGTGCGCTCCAGCTCTACTTTCAAAGTGAGGTTCCGGCTCAGTTGCGCACGATGCTGAGTCTCTTTAAACAGACCGATAACGAATCTGCGCGGCAGCAGCTTCAAGACATCTGCACCTCCTTTGCCCAGGCAGGCGAATCCTTCGATCTCCCTCAGGGCTGGAGTCACTTGGCGATACTTGCCCGACGGGCGATCGCCAATCCAGAAAACGAGTTTCGTAATCTTGCTCCAGCCCTAATCAAAGACTTCAAGCAGGCTCAGGATCTCGTTTTAGGCGGTAATGCGGAAGCCATCACACCAAGCTCGGCGCTACAGGCTATGCAACCGTTGACCGATGCTTCAGCAGATGAAGTGCCCGTCTTGTCTTCAGAAGACTTGCTCGATGACATGGCAGATTTCTTGAGCGTTGATGATAACGTCTCGGCCTCAGATGACCTTCTCTTTGAGGACGAAGTTCTAACAAGCTTGGGAGAACTCGATCAAGATAGCCCGCTGACTCAAGATGCGATGGCAGACGTTGATCTGTTTGGAGAGAGCTTGAGTAGCCTTGATTTGGATGCTGAAGGCCATCTAGACTCACACCAACCCATTCAAGACGATTCTAAGCGATCAGAAAAAAGGGCGACCCCCCATGCAAAAAAACAGGGCCCACAAGTTGGAACAGCTGAATTAAACAGCCTCGCTGACCTCTTCGAAAATGAAGCCCCT
>JBCBLF010000015.1:0-37019 GCA_038520475.1 Cyanobacteria bacterium J06627_8 | reverse complement strand
GGCACTGTACCAGAGTAAACCTCTGATCGAATCTGTTCTACACGTGAGCGTAAGTATCCGTTCAAGATTCAGTCAGTCACAGCGGCGCGCCATGCTGCAAATGGAGTGCCTTCGAATACGCCATCTTGGACGGATACTTACGCTCACGTGTAGAACAGATTCGATCAGAGGTTTACTCTGGTACAGTGCCAGCTTTAACACACACTGCACCAGAATCAGTGGAACGGCCTTCTAAGGCTATAGATTTGAGATTGACACCCATTAGATTCATCTCTATTCATTCAGATTCAATGCATCAGGCTATACATCATGCCGGGGTGCTGAGTGACAAGCTCTAATATTTCGAGCTGCACCAATGCAGCCAACACGTCTTCAACCGGCATCGCAGCTTTTTCAACAACCGTGTCTAGCAATTGTGGCTCAGTCGTCACGGCTTGGAGTACGCATTCGAGATTTGGACTCAAGGCTGGCTGCGATGGTTGGGGCGATCGCATTGCCTGAGACTCTAGTGACAATTGCCCCTCTGGACATTGTTCTGCTGTAGTAGTACTAGCTGTACTGACGTTTGTTGACCGTTTTGCAACTCCAGAGGTGTGTTCCGCTAGACGAGGCAGTGCTCCTAACTCTTCAAGCAGTTGTCCCTCACTCAAAATCATGCGCGCACCGTCATTAATCAGCTGAAGACAGCCCTTAGAATTCTCATTATCAAGGGATCCCGGCAGGGCATAGATGTCGCGGTCATAGTCTGTAGCGAGACGTGTTGTAATCAGGGCACCAGAACGCTCAGGAGCTTCTAAAACCAACACCGCACGGCAAAAGCCAGCGATGATGCGGTTACGCCGAGGAAAATGGGTGCGATCGGGTTTCGTGCCCATCGGATATTCGCTGAGAATAAGCCCAGTTTTCACAATCTCTTTGGCGATCGCCCGATTTGTCCAGGGATAGACGATATTGACGCCAGTGCCAACCACGGCAACGGTCCGACCACCCGCATTGAGGCAGCTTTTGTGTGCTTCTGCATCCACCCCATCCGCTAATCCAGACACAACCGTCACGCCCGCTTGAGCCAGAGCGGTACTGATCCGCCGAGTCCAGCGTTTGCCATAGTCTGACGGATTCCGCGTACCGACGATGGCGATCGCCGGAATGCGCCCATCGTTCTCATCCCAATTCACCTGCCCTCGGTAATACAGCACGGGCGGTGGGTCGGGAATTTCGAGCAACAATTTTGGATAGGCATCATCAGCAGGCGTCCAAAAATGCGGGTTTTGCTGACGATGCTCGTCTAGAAGCTGACTTGGATTAATGGGCGATCGCCGGTTCACAATGTCATGAGCGGTCTGTTCTCCAATGCCATCAACTGACATCAGTTCATCAACAGAAGCCTCCCACGCGACTCGCAACGACCCCAAACAACTGTTGATTCTGGAAATGAGCGTCGGTCCCATGCCTTGAATGTGCGACCACGCTAACCAGTACGCTCGCTCTTGTACCGCATTTACTGCCAATTTCGCACTCACCCTGAATCCCGTAACCCTCTGCAAGTATGCCCGTCCAACCAATTAATTCACGCAATGGGACGAACACGCTAGGAGAACCTGCATGGAAACTTGCGTGAATTCTCTGATGTGATATTGAGTTATGTTTCGAGCACGGATTGAGATTTCCCTTGGTTCAGATTAAAATCCAGTCAACTATGGTAGGACTCACGAAAATGCGTTAGATATAACGGACTTGCGTAGGTCCTGTACGGCAGAGATAGATTGCATCGTTGTGTAATCGAGTTCCTGAACTGCTTGGGGAGATTGCGTTTTGAGTCTTAGTTTCAACCGAACAGGGGCAGTCACTCTGTTAGGAGTACTGACGCTAGCTGAGCTGTGGCTAAGTAGCGGAAAGTTAGGCTATCAGGTGAGTTATGCTCAACCTCGTCCGGGAAATCGAATTGTTCCCGATCGAACGCTCAACGACGAGTCGTCAACCCTAAGACAGGTCAACGATCGCCGCACCCAGATTGAAGGTGGGGCCATTCGTGGGCGGCACCTATTTCACAGCTTTAGAGACTTTAACGTTCAGCAATTTGAAGAAGTTTATTTTGCGAATCCATCGGGCATTGAAGCCATTCTGGGGCGCATTACAGGCGATCGCCATTCAGATATTTTTGGCACGCTCGGAGTTGACGGTGCTGCTAGCCTCTTTTTGCTGAATCCAAACGGATTTGTGTTTGGAGAAAATGCCGTTCTCGACATTCGCGGATCCTTTGTTGCCAGCACGGGCGATCGCTTCGAATTTGCAAATGGCTTGGAATTCAGCGCAACTAACCCAGATGCTGCACCACTGCTGACCGTCGACATTCCAGCTGGGGTCCAGTTGGGCAATTCAGCCCTTGGCGACATCGAAAGTCTGGCCCAGCTCTCAACTGGGGAAGATTTAACCCTGATGGGACACGATGTGGCCATTAGCGGCGCTCTGATTGCCGAGGGCAACCTAACGGTGCAAGCAACCGACACGCTCCAAATTCGCGACAGCGTGAATCAACCGTTTATCGCGTCTGCTGGCGATCGCCTCCACCTACAGGGCAATACTCAACTCGACATTTTTGCGCTCAATCATCCCAACAGCTACTTGCAAAGTGGAGATACATTGACGCTTCGCTCCTCATCACCCGTGATTGGCGATGCACGATATCAAAGCGGCGGCTCCTTCCGAGTCGAAACGTTAGAGGGCGAACCCGGTGATTTAAGGAGTCCGAACGATCCGGTAATTCGCTCGGCAGGAGATGTCACCATCAACACCTATGAAGGCACATCACTGCACATCCTTGCTGGGGGGCAGGTTACCGCGAATGAAATAACGGTGACTGGGGCAGCCCCTGGAACCGCAGGCAGTGATTTTATTGTGGAAACGGTGCGCCTATCTAATGGCGAATCGGTTGCTATCAACGGTGGCGATCGCCCAACAGCGGATATTCGTGCAGGTGTCTTACCGTCTGCCATTGGCGGCGTTGGCGTGTCAGGCGCAAACGGCATCATTCAGCTCGACCCGGCGAATCCAGGATCTGCAACTCCAACCCGTGCTGATATCACCATCGAACAACTCTCCGTAACCAATGCAAACGGTTCTGTCTTGTTGTCCAACCAATATCAACCCAATCCTGCTCTCGCACCAGGCAACATTCGTGTCGGCACCCTCGACACCGGAACCAATCCCGGTGGCGGTGATGTCCCCATCTTTGTGGGTGATGGCGGTGATATCGTCATTGATGCGGGCGATCGCGTTGTGGTCGATAACCAGATAGATGCGTCATCTGCTAACGGTCGGGCTGGCGACATTACCGTGTTGGCAGGCGGCGAAGTGTCGCTCGATGGCGGTGTTTTAGTCACGAATAATCTTGGCGTGGGCCGGGGTGGCGATATCACCATCCGATCAGGGTCACTGCTGGTTGATAATCAAGGGCGCATTGAAAGCAGCACCTTTGGCATAGGAGATGCAGGCCGGATCGTCATTGAAACAGAGGGCGATGCGACATTCCGCGAAAATAATTCTGGAATCGTCAATATCATTCGAGAAGGGGCGCGGGGCAACAGCGGCGGGATTTTTATTGAGTCAGAAAATATTTTCCTAACCGAAGGAGCACAGTTTCAGGTCAGAGTTGGCGATCGCCAAGCCGGGAATGTGGCAATTCCTCCATCAGTCGGAAACGGTGGTGATGTCACCCTCATTTCACGCGGAATATTATCATTACGCAGAGCTTCATCCATCAACACCAGTATTGAACGTCAGGGCACCGGAGAGGCCGGCAACACCTCGCTCCAAGCAGAACGGGTTGAGATTCGAGGAGGCTCCACACTTCAATCCAATACGCTTGGAGTGGGTCCAGCTGGCGACATCACGATTACGGCAACGGATGATTTTTTGCTCGCAGGGCAAGATGGCAATCGACGCAGTGAAATTTTCACCCGCATCAATGGAAGTGGAAGTGGAACCGCTGGCGATATTACAGTCAATGTCTTAAATGGAACGGCAACCATCCGCAATCGAGGTCAGCTCAATTCACGCGCGTTAGGCGAAGGAACGGGCGGCAACATTACCGTTACAGCTCAAGAAGATATTTTGATTCAAGATCGAGCGCGGATTCGAACAGACCTATCAGAGCGTGGGTTTGGGTCCGCAGGCGATATTCTGATTCGATCTCGGAACGGATCGATCACAGTTGATGGTGCAGGCCAGAACAACGAACCGGTAGAGATTTTGTCAGAAACCTTTGGCCCAGGGAATGGAGGAAATATCCGTTTCATTGCAGCCGAGACCATTACACTCCAAGACGATGTTGATATTGTTAGCACCCTAGAGCAACAGTCGGTAGACGGCGGATTGTTTCAAGCGGGCAATATTTCACTCGAAGCTGAACGCATTGAATTGATTGATGATGTCGATATCGAGGCTCGGACAAACGGCGTTGGCAATGGCTCGACAATTATTCTTGATGCTGAAACGTCCGTTCTGCTAACAGAGGATGTTGCCTTACGCAGCCAGGTCGAAGAAGATGGCGTGGGCAATGCTGGAAACATTGTGATCACTGCACAAACCGGCTCAATCATCGCCCAAGATGAGGTTCGCATTAACGCTAGCGTGCTCGGAACCGGGCAGGGTGGCTCCATTCGTCTGAATGCGGGTGATCAATTTTTGTTAGAAAACGATGCGGATGTTCGCAGCTTTGTGAGAGCCAGTGGGCAAGGCGACGCTGGCAGCATTGTTATCGACGCTGATACCGTTACTGTTCGCGATAATGCTGAGTTAAAAACCAGCACGCTTGGCGATGGCGATGCAGGCGATATAACGATTCGAGCTGACGATACGGTGGTCTTTGATGGCGCGCTGATCTCTGATGTTCCTCAAAATTCGCTAGATGTCTCTATCACTGGTGCATTGAGCAGTGTCGAGCCGTCATCAACCGGTACCGGAGGCACAATTCAAATCGACGCCAATTCGGTTTCTATTACCAATGGGGCTCAGCTTGATGTCAGCACTCGTTCGAATGAAAACGCTGGCGATATTGCAATTCAGGCTGCCAATGGCATTCAAATTACGAATGATGGCATTATCTTTAGTCAAGTACGCGAAGGAGCCACAGGGAACGGTGGAACCATTACCCTGGCCGCTCCATCCCTTGAAATTACGAGCGGCGGACGCATCGAAACTCGCACCTTCGGCTACATTCCGCAGGTGCTTGCCCAGCAGTTGGAGGGTGCCACCTATAGCAGTGTGGTTCAAGCCAACCAGCCAGCGGCCTATTGGCAACTCAATGAACAGTCGGGAGAGGCGATCGCCATTGACAGTAGCGGTAATGCGATTGATGGAACCTATGGAGGAGAGGTTGTTCAGGGGCAACCCGGAGTCTCAGGAACAGCCGTTGACTTCAGTCGAAATGGATCTGAAGTCGATGCAGGAGAAGTTGCCAATGACTCACTGCTTGATCTTCGGAATGACTCTTTCACGATTGAGGCATGGATTCAGCCGAATGCCGATCCACCCAACGGACAAGTCTATTTTTCCTTGCATGATCGCAATCGTACGAACCGAAGTCTAAACCTTGCGGTCGATGACGATGGAGATGTACGATTCCGCTTCTTTCGAAACAATCTCATCTCTGACGATGATGTAGTGAGCTTTGGTACCAACGAATGGTTTCATGTTGTCACCCGGTATGATAGCGAGACTGAAGCGAGCACCATCTTTGTCAACGGAGAGCCCGTTGCCCGTGGCATTGAAGGTCCATATCAAGGGCGGCAGCCCACGGTTCGGATTGGAGCGTGGCGAAACATTACTGATGACGCCTTTGACGGCACGATTGATGAAGTCGCCGTTTATGGAGAAGCTCTCTCCAATCAAGACATTCAAGAGCACTACCTTGCCGGTCAATCGAGCCTAGGGCGCGCTGTCGATTCGCTGCAACAAAATGGAGCTCGCGCAGGAGATATTCAAATTGATGCCGATTCAGTTGTGATATCGGGTCGTAGTTCTAATCAGTCTAGTGGTCTATTTTCTGGCACCGAAGGCATGGCGAGCGGACGCGGCGGCGACATTCGCGTGACGTCCAACACTCTCACCCTTTCAGATAGCAGCGTCGTCAGTGCAGTCACTCAAAACCAGTCACCTGGCGGGAGAGTAACCTTAAATGTTGCCGAAACGGTCGCATTGGAAGCTGGCGGACAGGTCATTACAAATGCAACGTCATCAGCCACCGGACGAGCTGGGCAGATCGCGGTGCGGGGAAGCGAACAACTCGTCATCGAAGGCGCACTAGCAAATCCTTCCATTGAACAAGAAATCATTAATAATGGTGCTCCTAGTGGATTATTCGCCAGCACAGATGGCTCGGCCAGTGGAGGCAACATCACTGTCAATGTTCCTGGTAGCGTCATTCTGCGAAATGATGGCGTCATCTCTGCATCGACATCAGGAACTGGGCGAGGGGGCACCATCGATACGTCTGCTAGAAGTCTTGAATTACGCGATGATGCTCAAATTTTGGCGTCAACGTCTGGAACCGGGCGGGGGGGAGCCATTCAAGTTGAGGTGGATGAGCAACTCACAATTCAAACACGAGGAACGATTTCAGCATCCACCTCCGACACGGGACGCGGGGGACGCATCGCCCTAGAGGGCGATCGCATTCTGCTGGATGACAGTGGCCGGGTTTCAGCGTCAACATCAGGAGAGGGCAATGGTGGTGACGTCACCATCGACGCCAATCAGTTAACGATACAAGGGCGATCACAAGTTGATGCGAACACCACTCGACGTCGCAATGGTGGAGACGGTGGAACCATTCGCGTCACGGCTGACGAGCTTGACCTCCGGCGAAATGGACGTATCTCAACGTCGTCTTCAGGCAGCGGGAATGCAGGCGGCATCATTATTCGCGATGCTGATCAGCTGCGACTTCGGTCTGGAGCGTCTATCGCAGCAACCACGCGTCTGGCAGAAAACGGCGGTGTGGGTGGCACGATCGAGATTGGAGCCGATCACATTCAAATCACAGACAGCGGCACCATCTCAACCAGTACACGAGGGGATGGAAATGGAGGCCGAATCTTTGTTGAAGCGGATACGGTTGATGTGTTCGATGGCGGTCAGATTCTCACCAGCACAGAGGGAGCCGGTAATGCGGGCGACTTAGAGTTTCTCGTTAGCGATCGCATCGACGTCGCCGGACCTGAATCTGGGCTATTAGCCAATACCGTTGCGGGTTCATCTGGAGATGGTGGAAATATTGTCATTGACCCTGAACTCGTGGTTGTAAGAGATGGCGCAGTGATTGGAGCATCGAGTGAGGGAACCGGACGAGGAGGCAGCGTTGACATCACGGCCGACCGCTTAGAGGTGCTGAATGGTGGCCGCATCTTAGCGAATAATAGCGGCCTTGAACCCGGAGGAAACATTTTACTTGATACTGACATTCTCTTCCTCGACAACGGGGCAACCATTTCGGCCTCAACGGCGAGCGTAAACGGTGGAAACATCGAAATTTTCGCAGATGATTTAATGGTTCTGCGTCGAGGCAGCAGCATTCGAACCGATGCAGGAACGGGTGAAGAAGGGATTGGCAACGGCGGAAATATCACCATCGACACAAATCTGCTCGTCGCTGTTTCCTCTGAAAACAGCGATATTAGTGCGAACGCAGTTCGCGGTCAGGGCGGAAGCGTCAATATCACGGCTCCCCTGGGCATCTACGGCATTACGCTTCGCGACGAACCAACGCCATTGAGTGATATCACCGTCTCTTCAACCTTTGGTAGCTCTGGTGTCGTTATTTTGAATACCCCAGATGTCGATCCAAGCCGGGGAACGAGCGAGTTGCCCAGTGATTTTGTCAATCCCGCCTTCAGTCAGGTTTGTCAAGCCGATGGTAGTGCCAGCAGCAGTCGATTTGTGGATACGGGGCGAGGGGGTGTCCCCGTATCAGCGGATGCAGCCCTGTCTTCGCTAGGGGGATTATGGGACGATCGGCGATCGCTCGATGACGCCGTTCAATCAACATCTACTTTCCCACGCTCCCATCCGGATACCGAACATGGACGTGAAGACACTGCCTCATCGACTCATAACGTGGTCGAAGCTCAAGGATGGGCGGTTCAAAATGGAGAGATTGTCTTAGCAACTCAATCATCAAATGTGGTTCCATACAGCTCCCTACAGATGCCACTCGCCTGTGGACAACCGACTGCAACGCCGACTCAGGAGCAATCCAATCATAACGACTCTGCTCCTTCAGGCCATCACGATGATGTGAGGGAGGGATTGGAATGAAGCAACTCCGATCTGGGTCACGATTGAATGGGAATCAACGAATCGTCTCCATCCTCCGTTTCATGAGGCAGATCAGTCAATTCGTCACGCTGTTCGTCATTGGGTTAGTGATTGCTCTTCTGAGTTCAACGCTTCCCAGTTCAGCCCTTCTGAATTCGACCTTGCTGAGTTCAGCAACTGGGACAACCATTAGCAAGGTAACTCCTGAACTGCCCCATCAATCCGGTATTCCACTTCGTTCAGAGCAATTTCAGGTAGAACTCAATTTAGTCGCGCAAGCGTTAGAAGCATCGTCGGAAGCAGCTCCTTCACCGACGGTCTCAGCAGAAGCCGCAGCGGCACAACAAGCCCTTGATGCGAACGATCGCCCAGCGGCTGCCTCGATCTATGCCCAACTCTCGCTCAGTTACCAAGATGTACAGCAATGGCCAGACGCCACCGTTGCCATTCAAACAGCACAAGACATTCTAAGTGAGCGTTCCGGCGATCGCACCGAGCCACGATGGCAACAGGCCCAGGCACAAGTACTCAACACGCTCGGACGACTTGAGTTTTCGCTTGGGCGATCGCACCGCGCGCTTCGAGCCTGGGAACAGGCAACTGAGTACTATGTGCAGTTGAGTGATAGCGATGGCGTTGCAGGCAGCCAAATTAATCAGGCTCAGGCACTCGAACGATTGGGCTACTATCGACGGGCCTGTCAAACTCTATTGTCTGCCGTACAAACCGACAGCAACTGTGATTTGACTCAGCCCAAGATTCGAGAACAGGTTCAACAGGCGATCGCCGTCTACCCCAATCCACAGGTTCAACAGCTTGGACTCCGCAATTTGAGCAACGTGCTGCGGCTGATAGGCTATCTCGAAGCCTCTGAACGGCTGCTACAACAGGCTCTAGCCACCGATTCAGGCCAATCGCATCAAGAAACAGCACTCACACTGCTGAGTTTAGGCAACACCACCCAAGCACAATATCGCCGTGCTCGGCTGCTTTACCAACAAACCGGGCGCAGGGGCGATCGCCAAGTCACCGATGCGTTGGCACAGGCTGCGTTAGATGCGTATCAACGTGCTCAAGAGACGCTCAACCAAGATTCACATAGATCTATTCCATCCAGCTTTAACACCCAACTTCAGACTCAAGTTCGCCTCTATCAGCTTGGTCTTTGGCTAGATATTGAAACCTGGGCACAGGACTTCCCAACGCTGGCTGACGCTGGACGTTATCGTCTTCAAATTGATCAAACAGCGGAACGACTCTACACCCAAGAGCTTATCCAATTGCCCCTTAGTGATGCATCGGTCAATCTATATCTCAGCGCAGCCCGGAAGTTTCTAGTGCTGCAAACCCTTTCAGCTGATGTCAAATGGTTTCAACAGGCCTATAACTTCGCACAAAAGGCGGTAGAGCAATCCGAGCAGTTGAATAGTCCTCGCCTCATCTCCACATCAAAGGGACTGCTGGGCCAGGTATATGAACGACTGAGCAGCTCGTCAACTTCATCAGGGGTCGATGCGGCCATTTCTACAACGGATACTGCTAGTGACGCGTCGTCTGCGTGGCAGCAGTCTCAATCACTGACGGCATCGGCTCTGGGAATCGCACAGGGCAATCGGCTCTGGGATTTAGCTTACCAGTGGCAGTGGCAGCTTGGGCGACTCTATCGCACTGAGAACCAAATAGAGCGGGCGATCGCCCACTATGAAGCTGCGGTTCAAAGCCTAAATACGGTCCGCAGTAATCTACTAGGCATTGACGCTGACATTCAGTTTTCCTTCCGAGACAATGTCGAACCTATCTATCGGGAGTGGGTCGAGCTGCTGCTCACAACCAATCAAACCTCTGTTCCTCAACACAGTCTCCAACAGGCCATTCGTGCCATTGACTCTCTCCGTGTGAGTGAGCTAGAGAATTTCCTACAGTGCAATCTCAACAGCGCCATTGAAATTAGTCAAGAACAGGTCGATCCAACCGCAGCGGTACTGTATCCAATCCTGTTACCCAATCGCCTGGCGGTGATTACCCGATTGCCCAATACCGATCGGCTCAACCTCCATTCAGTCGATATCTCCCTTGACGATGTTGAGAAAACAGTGACTCAATTGCGGCGAGAATTATCGAAACCCTATCCATCTGGTGCAGGTCGGGCGATCGCCCGAGACATGTATGACTGGATGATTCGTCCGGTTGAGTCTCTGCTGAAGACCAATGACGTTAAAACACTCGTCTTCGTGCTAGACGGCGAGCTGCGAAATGTGCCAATGGCCGTCTTAAACGACGGCAGTCAATATCTCGTTGAACAGTATGCGATCGCCCTCATGCCAGGGTTGCAACTCATTGCTCCGCGTCCACTTGCACAGCTTCCGCTCCACGTACTGACGTTTGGTCTTTCCGACATCCGCCCAAACTTTCCGCCTCACAATGGATTTGCCGCCCTCGAAAACGTTGAAACTGAACTTCAGCGTATTGATGCTCAACTCAATAGCCGTCAATTTATCAACCAAGAATTTACCGAAGACACGCTGAAATCAGGCATCACATCGGTTTCAGCTCCCGTCGTTCACCTAGCGACTCACGGGCAGTTCAGCTCTGAACCAGAAGAAACCTTCATCTTGGCCTGGGATCAACGCATTGACGTCAACGATCTCAGCAGCATCCTCCAGTTGCGCGATGAAACGAATAACGCCATCGAACTGCTCGTTCTCAGCGCCTGTAAAACCGCAGATGGTGATAGTCGGGCTGCATTGGGACTCGCCGGAGTCGCCGTTCAATCTGGTGCACGCAGCACGTTAGCATCGCTGTGGTATGTGGATGACGCTGGAACAGCCACGCTCATGAGTCAGTTTTATGAGGAGTTAGCAACAGCTGACACTCCGATTACAAAGTCCGAAGCGTTGCGGCGTGCTCAGGTCAAGCTGCTCCAAAACCCGCTGTATCAGGCACCTCTCTACTGGGCTCCCTACGTTTTAGTTGGCAATTGGCTCTAACGAATCAGGACCTGGACCATAACGTCTAAGTTCCAGATAGTGCCTCTAAAGCAGTTGAAAATTATGTTTTAGACCATCGGAATAACTAAGCCACATTGTATGCGTTGCCAGATGCGAGGAGATGGATGCGTTGTTCAGCCTAAACCGTTGGTTCGCTTACTTTGAAAAGAATGCAGCGTGTGAGCCCGATATTCCTTGGGAAGCCCACGAATTACTGACAGCTGATGACTATCAGACTATCCAGCATTCAATTGCCACCTTTCAACGCGGCGAATATTCTGAGGGCAGACAGCTCATGGCCTTCGCCCGACACTATGCTCAATCGCAAGGCGACAACACCCTGGCAAAAATCACTCAGCTTTTTGTGAAAGAAGAGCAGCTCCACGCCTCGCTCCTGAAGCGTTTCATGGAAAAACATGGAATCCCATGCCTCAAAAAGGAATGGACCGATGTTTTGTTTAGAACACTCAGACGACATGCGGGCTATGAAGTCTCGATCACCGTACTGATTACAGCAGAAATCATTGCTCTAACGTACTACGACGCGCTACAAAACTGCACAGAATCTAAAGTCCTACAAGCTATTTGCACAAGACTCCTCAGCGATGAACGTGCTCATGTTGCGTATGAATCAGAGCTCATCAATCATATGCGCAGTCAAAAATCAGCCTTTCGTCAATGGGGCGATCGCCATCTTCATCGGCACCTATTTCTGTTCACGACGCTCCTCGTGTATGTTGAACATCGCCTCGTGCTCAATCGTGGAGGATACACCTTCCTACAATTCTGGAAAGCCTGCTGGTCAGATTTTTCGCAGCACTTTGATACATTTCAATCATGCGATGTTGCGCTAGAGCGTTAGCTGTTATGATGCAGGCCTCTCTCCATTCCTCACTTATTTCTGACCAGCGCATCGTGTATTCCAGCATTCAATGAAACGCATTTCTCTAGTGGGCTTCTTCGTGGGGTTCGCGATACTCACGGCTCTCGTCATCTGGCAAGGAGCAGACGTTCTTTCAAACACTCTCAGCTCTGCGGGCCTGGCTGTTGTTGGATTACCGGCAATTTATCTGCTACCGCTCATTTGTGCGCTACTGTCGTGGCAGTGGCTATTCGCCCCAGGAAAGGGACCGACTTTACTCTTTTTGATTTACGCTACATGGATTAATTTCTCCATCAATTGGCTGCTACCCGTGGGGCAAGTCGGAGGCGAAATTGCTCGGATTCGCATGATGGTGAATCGTCGGCTTCCATCGAGTATGGCGATCGCCACGGTGATTGGTGACCAGACGCTCCAGGTTGTGACCCAGGCCATCTATGCACTCCTTGGATTCGTGCTGTTTGTAGCCGTACAGGTTGATCGAGGAGAGACTAATCTTCAGCTTGTCGCCGTCGTCTTTTTAGGATTTGTGCTGTTTGGCATCGCAGGAGCAGGCTTCTACTGGCTTCAGCATGCGGGCCTCTTCAATTTATTGCTGCGCATCGCCCGAAAGTTTCCGTTTTTCAATTCAAATGCTCCCATTGAAGAACAAGCTGCTCGCTTAGACGAGGCACTTAAAACGATGTACCAGAGAGGCGATCGCCTGTTTGTCGCGACGCTCTGGCGATTTGCCTTCCGCATCACAGCTGCAGGGGAAACCTGGCTGGCGTTTTATCTTCTCGGGCATCCCATTTCGTGGATTGATGCACTCATTTTAGAGAGTATGGGACAAGCCATTCGCTCTGCGGCGTTTGTAATTCCAGGTGGACTTGGAGCCCAAGAAGGCGGATTCGTTGTGATTGGTGCGGCACTGGGAATTCCAGGGGAAGTCGCGCTCTTGTCGTCTCTCTGTAAGCGCTTGAGAGAACTATGCATCGGTGTGCCGGGATTACTCGTTTGGCAAATTCGAGAGGGCCAACGCGAATGGGGCAAGCTCTCTTAAAGAAAGCCCATAGCTGAAAAGAATTAAACGGCGATCGCCGCTGACTGCAACACGCTTTGAAACAGCTTGAGACCATCGGTAAATCCCAACATCGAGTCTGACGCTCGTTCGGGGTGGGGCATCATGCCCATCACATTACCTTGACGGTTGCAAATTCCTGCGATGTTATTCAGCGAACCGTTTGGATTACTTGCCTCGCCAACCTCTCCCGTAGCACTGCAATACCGAAGCACGACTTGGTGATTGGCTTCTAGCTCAGCCAGAGTCGCCGCATTTGCGTAATAGCAGCCTTCCCCATGAGCGATGGGGAGCGTAATGATGTCATTGGGATGATACTCCTGAGTCCAGGGCAACTCCGTTCGCTCCACTTTTAGAGAAACGCGATCGCAAATAAAGTGCAGATCGCGGTTTCTCACCAGTGCTCCGGGGAGCAATCCCACCTCTGTAAGCACTTGAAATCCGTTGCAAATGCCAAGAACGAGCTTGCCCTGTTCAGCGTGGCGTTTTGTGGCGTTCATCGCAGCAGAAAAGCGGGCGATCGCCCCACACCGCAAGTAGTCGCCATAGCTGAACCCCCCGGGCACAATCACAACGTCAATATCAGACAAGTCGCTGTCTTCATGCCAAATCATTCGAGTCGGCTGCTTTAGGAGATCACGCACGACCATTGCTGCATCGCGATCGCAATTTGAGCCGGGGAACACAAGCACACCAAATTTCATAGCACTCTTCCGGTGAATGGATTACAGCGAGTCGTCCGTCCGTCAATCAAGAACAATCAAGACGGAACAACTGCGTTTAGCTCAATCCGATAATTCTCAATCACCGGATTAGCTAAAAGCTGATCACACATCTGGTCAAGCTGGTGTTTTGCATCAGCTTCATCCGTCGCTTCAAGCGTCAACTCTACGTATTTCCCAATACGGACCCCATCTACAGAGGAAAATCCAAGATGATGAAGGCCAGATTGAACAGCCGTCCCAGCAGGGTCAAGCACAGACGGACGAAGCGTGACGAAAACCTGAGCGTGATAGGTTTGAGGCACAGAACTCAATTCCATAGTGAGGTGATCTGGAAGCTAGCAAAATCATTGAGATCCAGACCCAATTTGCACGGTACACATCATATCAGATGCACTAATGCTTCAGTATCCAAGAATAATGGACATTCAGGTTAACCCCGAATGTCCATTATTCTTGAAGCGTAGATTATCAAAACTGGGGCGCTAGGATTCGAACCTAGGAATGCCGGGACCAAAACCCGGTGCCTTACCGCTTGGCGACGCCCCATCGACAAAGGCTTTTCTATATTAGCAGCCTTCCACAAATGTGTGCCAAGAAAATTCTGACATCTTCGAACATTCTGTCAAAATGCTAAGTATTCAACGTTTTCAGTTTTTATATTTAGCCATTTAGGCCAGGACACCGAGTATCATTCAGTTCCTTGACGCATCGCCAAATGGCTCGCCGTCTTGTTCTAACGGAATTGGCGACGGCCACAATTCCCAATAAAAATATGTCAACACGACTCGAACGTTTCAAGAGCTGAACTTTCAGATCGTTCAACGAGTTAGGGCTGGATCACCCTAAATGTGAGGTTGATCCGCGGAGCGATCGCCCGAGTTGTTTTTGGAATCGCATGCTGCCAGAAATGCTGCGTCTCACCGGCCATTAAAAGAAAACTCCCGTGAGTCAGCTGAACTTCTGTTTTCAGCGCTTTGTTCTGTCGATGGCGAAAAATAAATCGTCGAGCTTCGCCAAAGCTCACCGAAGCAATCATAGGATTTCGCCCAAGCTCAGGTTCATCATCACTGTGCCACGACATACTATCTCGTCCGTGTCGATAGAGATTGAGCAACACACTGTTAAACGAAACCTCCACCGCATCTTCAATTCGGGTTCTCACCTCTAACAGAGCTGGGGTCCACGGTTCAGGGTCCAGATCAATACCGGAATACGAATAAGAGGCCCCGTCATCCCCATGCCACGCGGTCTTTCGAGGCAGTGGCACCGTTTTGCCGTAGAGGGTGATGTAATCCTGTCGCCAGGGAATCTCATCAAGCAGGTGCTGAAAGAGGCGATCGCTCTCCTCAGGCAAAAAGAAATTGGGGTACAATCTCACATCAGCATTCGGCATCGACAAAGAGATTGGAGCCGAACCTGTCACATCGTTATGATCGACCCCCAACTCAGGAAATAAGCTCCCTTGGATGATCTGATGATTCGGTACATTCAGTCGCTGCTCATTGTAGGGCGAGGCGTCAGCAGTCATACCATTAGGGTGATTGACATCAATACGGATTTTGCCAGTCTCAGGATGAGTCATCGTTTCATTAAAGCGTTTGATGGAAGAAAACATTAGTCAGACCTGACGCAAGTCCGCTATCTCTGGGACATGCTTGTGAAGGGTAGCGAGCCAACCCGCAAAAAATGCACCCATCAAATTCTAATCAGCGTCTAGAGAAGCGGCTGAAGGAGAGGATACGGCGTCGGCTGACGCGTCATTTATTGAATCAGAATTGAGGGATTCAGTTGAGTCATCAGTCGGTTCAACACTGCTGACTTTTCCAAATAGTTCATCTCCGATGAGCTGATAATCTTGCCATCCTGATAACGCACGCTGATCTTTAACGTCATAGACTAGCTGTCCCGCAGTGGCCGCTTTGTGAAACGCAGCGAGTCTCCGAATGCTTCCTTGAAAGACCGGAATACCGGCAGACGTCAACATATCGCGCGCTTGCTCGCCATCTTTACTTGGTTTGGGTGGAATGATGGTCAAGAGAACCCGATAGCGCCGCGCATCAATGGCATGGAGATATTCTAAGGTGAGGGTGAGAGCATCAAGCGCAAGAATATCAGGGGTTGTGGGAAGAACGATAAGTTCACAGGTGTCTGCAATGATCGCAAGGTCTTCTGGAATCGGACGAGCCTGAGTATCGATAATGACGTGTCCGTAATGCCGCATTCGCGCAGGCTGCCATTCGTCAACCACGTCAAACGGAAGCTTGCCGCGCTGACTCCAAGCCGTTGATGAGCGATTTGGATCGGCATCAATTAACACAGTATCGGCGTCGGTTTGGCAATAGGCCGCGAGATGAATGGCGGTCGTCGTTTTCCCAACGCCTCCTTTGAAGCTAGCAACAGCAATAATCATGCGTCTCGTAATCGAACAGCGATATGATGCTTAGAGCACTATTAAGTTTCTAACTTCGATGCACTGGAACATCGTTAGCCCTGTTTCAGGGTGCTTGAGTCATTCAGCTATAGCTAGTTCAGTGATGACACGAACAGGCATGTGGACGCGCTCTGCCCACCTATCAACGTGTCTCGAAACTAGTCGCTAGGACAGTACGGCTCCCGACATCGAATGCGAGAACGGTTTAGGCATCATACATTACTCTGATTCTAACCATGACGGCTGAGTCTAATCTCAAACGTGAACCGACCTGGCGTACAATTGTACGCTTACTTCGATGGAACAAGCCTGCTGGACGGCTAATTTTAATGATTCCAGCTTTATGGGCAGTGTTTTTAGCCGCGCACAGCACAGAAGCCGGCCGGATGCCCCCTCTACCTCTTGTCGGAGTGATTATTTTGGGAACCCTGGCAACTAGCGCTGCCGGGTGTGTCGTCAATGATTTGTGGGATCGAAACATTGACCCGAATGTCGAACGCACTCGAAATCGCCCACTGGCGTCTCGGGCTCTGACGGTGAAAACCGGAATTGTGGTCATGGTCGTGGCATTTGCCTGCGCAGCAGGTTTGGCCATCTACCTCAATCCACTCAGTTTTTGGCTGTGCGTCGCAGCTGTTCCGTTCATCGTGCTCTACCCGTTGGCGAAACGGGTGTTCCCGATTCCACAACTCGTTCTTTCCTTGAATTGGGGCTTTGCAGTGCTCATCAGCTGGACAGCGGTTACTCGACAGTTAAGCATATCGACGTGGTTTTTATGGGCCGCAGTGGTGCTATGGACGATGGGATTTGATACGGTTTATGCCATGTCTGACCGGGAGGATGACAGGAAACTCGGGGTGAATTCGAGTGCACTCTTTTTTGGCGATCGCGCCGCTGATGCAGTCGGAGCATTTTTTGCTGGGGCCGCTATTCTACTGAGCTTGACTGGAATCATCCTTAAACTCAATATCATTTTTCCAATCGTGATGGCGATCGCCATTGCCCTATGGGCGCTTCAGTACATGGACTTGAGACCCAAACGTCCTCATCGTTCCACCTATGGACGCATCTTTCGCCAAAACGTATGGATTGGGTTTCTCATTCTCGTGGGGATGATCTTAGGCACGTTGTAAGTCCGTTTCTCAACAAACCAGCTACAAATGGGGGACTCTAGCTGAGCTAGGGTCCCTATTCGACATTACTGACCGTTGTATTGGGATTCAATCAGCGCCCTGACCTGTTGGGCTGTGGCGGGCGCGAGCAAGACACCGTTTCGATAATGTCCCGTTGCCACAATGATGTTTGGAACATGGCCAAGGGTCTCAATGACGGGTGCTGGACGGTTCCACGGACGGGGACGATAGCCGATCCATTGTTGAGTGATGGTCCCCTCAGATAACAAGGGAAATAGGTCATAGGCTCCCTTCAGCACCGTTTCTAATAGAGCATCACGAACAGCACAATCTTGCATACCTGCCCTAGCCGCGGCTTCGTCTGGAAACTCGACAGTAGCTCCCACCCAATAGTCGCCAGCCTTAAGGGGAACAACGTGAATATCATTACCTGAGATAACCGGCGTAAATGCAGTATTAATCGTGGGTTGCGACAGCTTGATTCGAACCGCTTGTCCTGCAACTGGACGAATATCAACAGGGGCAGAGGTAGAGGTAGAGGTCTTTTCGATCGGCTGTGGCGTTGATGATGGTGAATGAAGGGCTGAATTGAGCACAGCAGCGGTCAATGGAAAGGTGCCTAATCCGGTAGATATGACAATCTGATGAGCGGGCAGAGATTGCCGTGTGACCATTACCTCTTGAGTGTCGTCACGCGACGAGCAGCAATATTCGACATGATAAGGAGCCTGTCCCGACGCGAGTCCTGCTCCATCAGTGCGCGCAATAGTTGTCACGGCTGCATCAAACAGAAACTCGACTCCGTTTCGTTGTGCCGCAGCCACCAGCGCATGGGTGAGAGCAACGGGGTCAATTTGCCGATCGTGAACAGAGTGTACTGCACCAATAATGAGGCGATCGCCCTCTGGAGTTCTCAGAACGTCCCCTACATCCGGACAACGACGGTGCAATGTGGCCTTATCCCATAGATCTAGCTGCCACCCTTGAGATTGGCGTAAGGTGGCTAGCGTTCGCCACTTCTCATCATCCTCATCTCCTTCAAATCGCAGGAGCACGATACCGTCTTGGTTATACGGAATATGCATCCCTGTTGCGGCTTCGAGTTCTGGAACGAGCGTGGCATAGCGGCGAATGCTGGCATCTCGCATGGACCAGGCACGTCCCTTTTTTTTCTGGCTAATGGCTCCCATGAGGACTCCCAACGCAGCGCCCGTACTGGCTTGCGCAGGCAGTTGCCGATCTAAGACCGTAATCCTAAAAGCTGAATTGAGACTAAGCTCATAGGCGATCGTCGCTCCAACGACTCCACAGCCCACAATAATGACATGATTCATCGCAACGAATGTCGGTTCCTCAAATTTGCTCCCTAGAGTAGGCTGATGCCCGTTGATGTTGAGAATCAAACAACATTCTCTCCCCGACGACGACATTCAGCTGGTCGCCAATTAGCATAATGAGAGAACTGATGTAGAGCCACAACATTAAGATAATCACCGCACCAACGGCTCCATAGACTCGGTTGTAGTTGCCATATTGAGAGACATACAGCCGAAATCCCCACGACATCACGGCCCATGAGGTTGCTGCCAACACCGCCCCAGGAATAATCGGTTTGCTCGAACTCGGCTTACTTGGACCAAATCGGTAGAGAAATGCAAAAACCGATGACATGATAATAAGCACCAGCGGCCAGGTCATCACCTGAAACATGACCAGTCCAAACTGCTCAAGAAAATCTCGCTGCGCAGCCGCACGTTCAAGTAAGCGCTCGATCAACATATCACTGATGAACACTAAAAAGGTTGCGACAATCACCAGCAGAATGACGGCGATCGTAAGGCCAATGGCAATGAGCTTAGATTTCCAGTAAGGACGCCGCTGCCGGGGGGGAATTTGATGAATTTGGTCCATCGCTCGCATTGCTGCTCCTAATGCGCTCGATGCAATCCAAATCGCGAGTACAAAACTCACCGAAAACAAGCTACGGTTGCGATCGCTGCTCACCTCGCCTGCGAAGTTACTGATCAGACGAAACGCCTCGGTAGGCACCACTCCACTCAGCTGCCCAATCATTTGGATAAATCGGATTTTCAGCGCTTCAAACAAACCAATCGCAGTGAAAATCGCCAAGATCGCCGGAAACAAAGCCAAAATTTCTGTAAATGCCATTTCAGAGGCAAGTCCAGGCAAATTCTGCATACTAATCCGCCGGACTGTCTCTTGAACCACCCCAGGAGAAAGATACTGAAAAAATTTGAGAAACCGAAACAGCATGAATCACAGAAATAATATGAATCACAGAACTGAGCTTGGCAGCACACTTAAGCGTTCTGTAGTGATGAGACCAATGGCGGGTGCAGCCGACGACCGTCCATATAAATCCAATTGGTGTAACCGGATCGCATCAGCCCTACAGCCATCAAATTGACTATCAAATACTGACCGCGTGCCCAGCAGTTTACTCGAATAACAGCATCGACCGGTGTCGATCCTGTCGATCCCAATGAAGCGATTATGGCGCTCTTTCGTCTAAAGAGCCTCAATGTAAAACTAAATCCTTAATATTTTTCCGAGGTTGCGATCGCCGATTGGCCCTGAACAACCCTTTTAATCGCTTGGGAACGTCATCTTCCGCAATTGGCACAAATCCAAGCCGAACATAGAGCTGCATGAGATCCGCAGTCGCCTGTACATACATGGGGCGCAATGCATATTCAGAAAGCTGGTGCACCATCTTTGAGGCCACCCCCCGACGTCGAAATCGTTGTAAAACAACTAGATTCTCAATGTGAGAATAGGCGTCATACCGATTCAGCACAACTTCTGCAATGATGCGGTTGCTATACACCGCGACCCACTGCTCGTGAGACTTCGTATGGACAGAAATGACGCCCAGTCCCTGACCAACAAGCACGAGGACAGCGACGGACATCACAACAATCCAAATGAGAGGCAGAGCGCTGAGATTGACTTTCCAGTGAATATTGAGGTCAGACGACCAAATGACCATCATCAGCACCACTGGTATTACAATCGTCAACCAACAGGGCGACAGGTGAATCAACCATCGGGTTGCCAGTGTTCGAACATCACGTCGCGTTGCTTTACGCACGATAACGTTGGACAACATACGCTAGATTGCTGCTTGTTGACGCTGATAAAGCGAATAATACAAACCTTTTTCTTGAAGCAAGGATTGGTGAGTCCCCCGTTCAATAACAACCCCTTTTTCCATCGCTAAGATGAGGTCTGCATGTTTCAATGGGGCGAATCGGTGAGCAATGAGAAACACCGTGCGGTTCTTTGAAACGGCACGGAGATTTTCCAGCACCTGCTGCTCTGTTTCAGCATCTAGATTGCTCGTCGCTTCGTCAAGAATCAAAATGGGGGCACGGGAGAGAAACATACGAGCCAACGTAATCCGTTGACGTTGGCCGCCAGACAGCGCAACGCCTCGTTCTCCTACATTGGTTTCATAGCCATCAGTCATGTCTGAGATAAAATCATGAGCCACAGCCATTTGAGCCGCTTCAACAATTTCTTCAGCGGTGACATCTGGATTGCCGAGCGTAATATTGTCCAGAATCGAACCGTTAAACAGGAAATCGTCTTGAAGCACAACTGCAATTTGAGGACGAAGAGAAGCTAAATCAGCACTCTTAATATCAAATCCATCAATGGTGATGCGTCCCCCTTCAGGCGAATAAAGTCGCTGAATGAGCTTGGATAGCGTGCTTTTTCCTGAGCCACTGCGCCCCACAATACCAACGAAATCACCAGCCTTCACCTCAAACGACACCCCTCGAAGAATGGGTTCTTGATCACTGTGGTATCGAAAGAACACCTTATCAAAAGCAATCGTCCCCCGAAGATTGGGTAACACAAGACCCGTGCCGGGCTCAGCTTCAGGAGCCACATTGAGAATATCGCCAATGCGATCGACTGCAAGCAAAACTTCCTGCAAATTTTGCCAGAGTTGAACCAATCGCAGCAGGGGGCCTGTGACCCGTGCCGAGAGCATTTGAAAGGCAATCAACTGACCGATCGTGAAATCTTGATTGATGACGAGTCTAGCCCCCACCCACAGCAACAGCAAGCTCGAAAAGCTCGTCAAAAAATTGCCGATATGATTACTGATGTTGGCGGTCGTATTGGCACGAAACCCAGTCCGTACAAATCTTGCGTAAAGTCCTTCCCAGCGATCGCGCGCCGCTTTTTCACTCGCGTGAGCTTTGACCGTGTGAATTCCTGTTACGGTTTCAACCAAAAACGATTGGCTATCGGCACTTCGATTAAAGGTTTCATCGAGCCAGCCGCGTAGAATCGGCGTTGCCGTGAGGGTCAAAATGGCGAACAAGGGCAGCACAGCAAGCGCCACCCCCGTCAGTCGAACGCTGTAATAGAGCATCACCAATAAATAGATGACTGCAAAAATAGCGTCCAAAATCACTGTTAACGCCGTACTCGTCAGAAACTGTCGAATCTCCTCTAGTTCTTGAACCCGAGCGACAGTGTCGCCAACACGACGAGCTTCGAAGTAGGACAGAGGTAGCCGGAGCAAGTGTCGAAAGAGCTGAGCCGAGAGGCTCATGTCGAGCCGATTGGTGGTGTGGGTGAAGATAAACATCCGCAGGCCACCCAGCAGCGCTTCGAAAACCGCAACACTCAGCAGGGCGATCGCCATCACGTCGAGCGTTGGAATACTGCCTTGCACCATCACCTTATCGATGACCACTTGGGTAATGATAGGCGTTGCAAGTCCCAATAGCTGAATCGTAAATGACGCAAGCAGCACCTCACTCAGCAAGCCCCGGTAGCGCATCACCGCTGGCAAAAACCAGCTCAAGTTAAAGGTCTCTTGCTTTTTAACCAGCTCAACTTGCCACAGCTCACCGTCCCAGTTGTCACGAACAACCTCGCGGGAAATCCGTTCATTGGTTTGATTGGGATTCATGGGGTCGCCAATGATGAGGCGATCGCCTCGCACCGCGTAGAGCACAACCCATCGTTCCCCTTGCCAGAGAAACAGCGCAGGCAACGTCAGTCGCTGTAAGTCCTCCCAGGTAGTGAGCAGCAGTCGCCGCATCTGCAATCCCAGCTTTTCGCCCGCATCGATCATGTGCTGAGGACGTTGGCTCCGAAGCTGCCGCTGCACCCATTCCAATTGCACGGGGGTTTGCAGATGCTGAGCCATCATCGTCAAACAGGCCGATCCTGTATTGGTGCTAGCAACAAAGGGAAACTCCGTAACAGGTTGAGGAGCCTCCGAGTAGGTCGGCTGATAGCGCGATCGCAACGTACTCCAAAATCGCCTCAGCGTTTCAGCATTATCCGTTTCGGGTAATCCTGCGTGAGCATCATCGTTTGCAGACTTTCCGTTTTGAAGAGACGGTTGATGGTAACTGAAAGACGAGTCAGCACCAAGCATCTCGCTCCATACGGCTGAGTCCCATTCCACAACCGTTACTTCTCGACTTGCGGCTCTAGCCTTCCAGCGATCGCTCAGCTTGGGCAGATCGCCAAACCAGTCTCCAGCCTTAAGTAAGACCGCTTGCCCTTCGTCAGGAATAAGCCGAATATTGCCTTCGAGCAATAAATATTCGTGTCCTGGAGCATCCGTTGACCAAATAACATCGCCTAATCGCAGGGTTTTAACCACTGCCTGATCATCGATTACTTCTTGCTGTTCGCCAGTCAGCCAGCTTAGCGGAGGATGCTCCCAATCTAAATGCGTGTGTTGCTCGTTAGAAATCATTCGCCTACCTGCAACTTAATCGGCATGTTCTGCATCTTGTTGGCTAACCATTGCTCAAATAGCTCTTCTAGCAAGGATTGTTTCAATCGTTCGTCATCTAATGAGGCTGGTAGAAGTTCTTCAATTCGAAACAGTCCCCATCGTCCTTCCATGCCAACTGGTCCAACAACGTCTTTGGGAGATGCTTCGTCGATGGCAACCCGAAGCAGATCAGGCATACTCCCTCGACTCACCGGACCAACCATGCCATTCACAATCCGATCATCGGTAACAGAATAGTCTCGTGCAAGCTGCTCAAATGTAGCTGAACGTTCGGCAATCTGAGTTTTCAGTTCCTCAGCCAAGTCCTTATCGTCCACGATGATGCGTGACAGCACCACTCGGTCAAGATGGACTTTTCGCTCAATGAAATACTCTTGAAGTTTAGGAATCGCGACTGAATCTTTCAGGGTTTTCAGCTGAAACCCAGCTAACACCTGTTGATGAAATCCTTCATAGTTCATGCCGTTACCCGCCAACCAGTCTTGGAATTTTTGTGGATCCGTCAACTGATTTTGCAACCGAAAATCGATGATGGCCTGCTCAATCACAGCACTACTGACCGTTAAATCATCACGAGATGCAATTTCTTGCTCAATGACAAACTGGCGCAAAATTTCGCCAATAAATCCATCAAATTTCCGGCCTAGCTGTAAATATCGGATCGCATCTGCCAGAGAAACAGACTGCTCATCAATCGTTAGAAAAGGAACAGAGCTCATAAAGGATAGTTCGCACAGTGTCCAGCACTCCCCATTATGCCCAAAGCCCTCCGTGCAATCTTCAGAGCGTTAAGTGAGATTACGGGATAAACAATTCGGGTGCTGGGAGCATTCCCTCTGGAGTGTTCGCGGTCAGCCTAATGCAGCGTTCTCATTGACTAGAACACCGAGCATTATTCAATTCCTCGACACACAACCTAATGACTCGCCGTCTTGCTTTAAACACAACACTGGTGACGACTCTATCGACCATCGTGATTCATTTTGTTCGCCCAATGCTGCGAGACCAATGGTTGCTGGACCCACGTGTGTTAGACCAACATTCGTTCTAATGCATCAATGTTGAGAATCCATAGCTTGTCGCGATCGCGCAAAATCATCTCTTTCTTTTCAAGCTTACTCAGCACCCGAGTCACTGTTTCACGCGCGAGCCCACTCAAGCTGCTCAACTCCCGGTGAGGAAGATTCGGAATTTCAATCCCTTGTTCTCCAGGCTTTCCTTGACCATCAGCAAGAAACAGCAAGATATCGACGACCCGTGAGGTGCTGTCTGACTCTCGGAGTCGAAGCCGTCGATTGACTTGGCGTAACCGACGCGCCATCAACTGAGCCAAACGAATTCCCGCTAAGGGCTCAGCATGAATCAGCTGGACAAAATCGTGAGACGGCAAGTTACTAATAACCGTTGGCGCAAGTGTAATCACATCGGTCGAACGGGGAACTTCGTCGAGCGGGGCCATTTCTCCGAATAGCTCGCCCTTTCCTAAAATATTTAGCGTAACTTCCTTTCCATCAAGGTTGTAAGTTCGAATTTTGACCCAGCCTTCCATGATGAAATATACCGAATTCCCCCAGTCGTTCTCTAGCAAAATGACTTGGTTCGTCGGATGCTTTCGCGTCACCGTGTGGGCTGTTGCCTGATCAACAGCCACCGCAGGCAACCCCTCAAAAAATGGGGAATTGCGGATCGCAGCAGCATCATTTGAGTCTCGAGGGCTGTAGCGGTCATCCATGTGAAAACGGGATCCAAAAGATGAGCAAGACGGTCATGATGACGAGATCGAAGCTAAACGCTTCCAATAATGTGAACCAACGAATGAGCCACACTATAGACAGCGTCAACTCGTCGCTAAAAGGCGCAGAAGGACCCAGAGTCAAAAAACAAGAACCACATCAGTTGTCATCATACGAGTAATGCCTCAAAATCGCCCGAATTCTGCAATGGAATAATCCCTAACGAACCACAATTGAGACGAATACTCTAAAAGACAAGACTATCCCAGAACTATGTAAATATCACAGCCTTTATTGCAATTCTTGTCACAGATGCAACGATTAGGGCATTTCAACGTAGAGAGTCATCAAAAATACGGAGGTAGCAACAGCGAACAGACTGCAAGTCATGCGATCGCAAAACTCACGTATCCTACGCCTTCATCACTATGCCCAGCTTCAGTGTGACAAAACCATCTCTGCGGAACGCGACGCGCTCTAAAATATTGCTTCTGCATTGAACGCAGCTGCACATCACAACAAATGGCACCAATATGAATCCTTCAAAACCTAGTGACACATGAGGCGCGGTCACGCTGGCGTGACCGCGCCTCATGTGTCACTAGGCTTATGGGCAAAATTATACCTAAAAGAGTACGAGTTCGCCTTAAGCACTTAAAACTATACAATGCCAAAAAGAAATGCCTGTCAAAGAGGAGCCTTGGATGAATGCACCACTGGAACCAAACGACGTGCAGCTTGCTGTCATTGAGGCAAACGCTGAACACATCGGTGCGATCGCCTACAGTGGCTATCAAACTTTAGGCGAGAAAGGGACCGTCGTAATTCTCCGACAGCTTGACAACCCATCCACTAGTCTTGAAGACTGGCAGCTTCAGTTTCGCCCCATCAGCCAGATCGAAATGATGTTGAGCGATTGGAAACAAGCCGGACTCCAAGACATGCTGATTCGCTATAACCCAGACGTTTCAGTTGTCTGCACCTTCTTATATCCCAATGGTGCTCACACAAGTTATCACTTTTCTCCCGAGCCATTTCCTCCATCTCGATCAGACACTGCCTGATCCGAAACAGGTCTGGTTAACAGCCACAAGCAAGACAGAGTTTTAAGGGGCATTCTTTGTGTCTGAACCCTCATCTCGCTTGTGAGTCCGTTTATAAGTCATGAATGGGAAACGCTAAACTGTGTTGAATCCTCAATCCGGATCAATCATCACTCAGTTAGAAGAGATGCAATAAGACGATTCAAGATCATTGGCAGCGGTCATCGCAGGCATCATACAGCTCAGGCCTCATCACCACGAAAGAAAACAACAGACTTTTGGTCGCAGACTCGGCCCGACTTGATCTAGATGCGACGCAGTAGATAGTCGTTCATTTTATATAATCGTCTAGAGTATGACAGTCGCCCTCAATGGCAACTCGTCCAATCACAGTGATATTAATACCGATCACGCTAGTACTCATTTTTTCCCGTGTCTAATCTCCCTATGGTTGACATTCCTGACGATATCCCAGAGGCCAAACGATCATCATCGGCCACGTCTTCCAGACTTGGTGCGTCTTCATCCCAAAAGTCATCTTCTCAGGTCTCATCTCTCTGGTGGGTCGGGTTAGCCGCTGTAGCCCTTGCCTCTGGGTCGTTCAGTGCATGGTATCTCCAAAGAATGGAGCTTGTTCCTATCGCTTCATCTGAGCCATTGACGGCTAGAGCGATGTTTGAAGACGCGTTTGCAACTAGCAACATTCCGGCCTTTTCACAAGGACCCTCGCTGCTCGGCCACCGCCAATATGAAGAAGCCCCGTCTGAAACCCTCGTTTCAATCGTTGCCGATGGCAGCATCAAATTAAGAGAAAACGCCGCTCGCAGCTTTATCGAAATGGCCGCCGCTGCTCGAACAGACGGTGTGATTTTGACTCCGATCTCTGGATTTCGCAGCATCGAACAACAGCAATACCTGTTTTTTGGAATCAAGCGAGCTGAAGGATTGCGAGCTGATGAGCGAGCCGTTGTTAGTGCCCCTCCTGGCTATAGTGAACACCATACCGGTTACGCCCTAGACTTAATTGACGGACAACAACCTGATACCGGGTTAGAAGAAGAATTTGAGAGTACAGAAGCTTTTGAATGGCTCGAAGAGAACGCCTCGTTTTACAACTTCGAGCTTTCGTTTGAAAAGGGCGAATCCGGTAGCGTGAGTTATGAACCGTGGCAGTGGCGATTTGTTGGTGATTCTCACAGCCTAGAGACCTTCTATGGCAACGGTTCCTCAGCTCCATCTACTGACACAGCGTCTGATGAGGACGCAGCCGATACATAATTTTGGCTAGATCAATAATTTCGACCAGGTCAATATTTCGGTCAGGCCGATTCCACCCTGATCATTGACTGACTCACGCATCGAACAATACGTTAAGTTAATAGAACTTGTGCATTTTTGTGAGCTGCGTGCTCACATTGCCATTGCTTAAGTAATGCGAGTCAGGACTTACGCATTTATACAAGGTCCTGGGCTTTAGGCGTGGTTTTTGCGAGCACAGCCCGCGAAAAACCACTCAACTTCTTAAGTTCTATGGGTTCTGAAGCATTTAACGTGAGGCAACGATTGTGAGTCCGGTTACGCTCAATTTGGTGGCGATCGCAATCTTCACCGTAACAATGACCAGTTTGCTTGGGGGAATCTTTGGGATTCCTCCAGCTGTTCCAGCACTTGTCACCGCAGGCTTGCTCGGAGCGGCAACCATCGACACCCTTGCACTCGAAGGCCGCGGAGGAACGTTATTTATCGACTGGTTCTCCCAATTTTCAGACGATCATCGTCAGCGTGTGGTTCATCACGAAGCCGGACATTTCTTAGTAGCGCATCTGTTAGGAATTCCGGTCACAGGCTACACCCTGAGCGCCTGGGAAGCCTTTAGAAATGGGCAGGATGGGCGAGGCGGCGTTAGCTTTGCTACCCAAGAATTGGGTAATCAATTCATCGAAGGCCCCGTCTCAGCTCAACGCATCGATGCATATTGTGCGGTTTGGATGGCGGGTATCGCTGCTGAGCAAATGGTTTATGGCAATGCAGAGGGTGGCTACGACGATCGCCAACAACTACGAACCCTATGGACGCGAATTGAGCCTCCCAAGCCAGAATCAGACGTCAAGATACGATGGTCACTGCTCAAAGCAAAAACATTACTAGAAACACATAAAGATACCTATCACCAGCTCGTCGACGCGATGAATCAGCGACAACCCGTTGAAGACTGTTTGGCGATCGCCAGTCAAGCAACGCTGGCCTCAGCCTAACGGCACAGAATGTTGCTTACGATTGTCTCTGTATTCCTCAAGGTGCTATTTAGCGATGACGTCTACCCTCTCATCAAACTGCGCTTGGGCAAAGGCGATCGCCCAACCAACCTGCGAGTTTCCGCTTACCCCACTCCCCGTTTTATCAGGAGCCCTACCAGAAAAATTAGCGGGCACCTTTTACAGTAATGGTCCTGGACGATTAAAGCGCGGTCAGCAGCGCGTTGGGCACTGGTTTGATGGAGATGGTTCCGTTCTAGCCGTCCATATCGCTCCTTCAGGGGCGCACGCAACCCATCGCTATGTTCAGACGGAAGGATATCAAGCTGAAGAAGCCGAGAACCGGTTTTTATATTCCAATTACGGAATGACACCTCCCGGCCTCCTGTGGGAACGATGGGGAAAGCCGGTGAAAAATAGCGCCAACACATCCGTTCTTGCACTCCCCGATCGAGTGTTAGCCCTTTGGGAAGGGGGGAATCCCCATGCGCTTGACCTCAACCATTTAGAAACCATTGGCAAAGACGATCTCGGGGGAGCCCTGACGAAGAATCTGGCCTATTCAGCTCACCCCAAACGTGATCCGAAAACAGGCGCCATCTATAACTTCAGCGTCACTCCGGGACTCAACAGCACGCTCAACCTATTTCAGAGCGATCGCACCGGCACAGTCCAGCGGCAGACAACGCTTCCGCTTCAGGGACTTCCGCTCATTCATGATTTTGTGTTGGCTGGCCGTTATCTAATGCTCTGCATTCCCCCAGTCCAGGTCCAGCTGCTTCCGGTAGGGTTGGGACTCCAGTCATTCTGTGATGCGATGAAGTGGGAGCCGCAACGGGGAACGGAGATCATCGTTGTTGATCGCAAAACCCTCAATGAAGTCTGTCGAAGAAAAGTAAATCCGTGGTATCAGTGGCATTTCAGCAATGGGTATGAGGCAGATGATGGCACCATTGTGATCGACATCATCCGATATGCAGACTTCAAAACCAATCAGTATCTCCGAGAGGTGGCGACCGGGCAGACGCACACGCAAGCGGAAGGAACTTTCTGGCGACTTCGGATTCAGCCTCAAACTGGACACGTGCTATCGGAAGATGAGCTGCTGTCGCAAAGTTGCGAATTCCCAGTCATCCCTCCCGACAACGTCGGACAACATACTGACGTCGTCTTCCTCAATGTCCATCGTCCAACTGTGAGTGCCGATGATGACGAACTATTTGGGGCGATCGCACGATTTGAACCTGAAACCCAGACCCTGACAATTGCAGACGTAGGCAGTCGTCGCTACGCCTCAGAACCCATGATTGCAACGCATCCTGACGACCCGACACAGGAATGGCTTCTAACCGTAGTGTTTGACGGAAATACTGATTCGAGTGAACTTTGGATTTACGATGCCGAGCGACTCGATGAAGCACCGCTCTGTCGCCTCGGGCTCCCTGAAATCATTCCCCATCGGTTTCATGGAACTTGGAAAGCAGCATATTAATCCAATTCTGTTCTAATGAATACGCTGATGACAGCACTTTGATCCATGGGCATGGGTTCCCTATGATGGATAAAGCCCCAAAGTTATCGCTTTATCCATTTAGGCTAGAACACCGAGTATCATTCGACTCTTTGGCATATGGCCAAATGGCTTGCCGTTTCCTCTTAACGGAACCGGCTACGGCCATACATCGCGTCCAGCTTTTAAAGATCTTCTTTTTATAGACATGAGGATCAGATGACACAGATTCCAACCACATTAGAAGAGGCGATCGCCCAAGCACAACAGGCGACCCTCGCAGCAATCAACGATGGCATGACTCGCATTCAAGTTGAGCTCGCTATTCCTGAGCTAAAAATCATGCCCGTCGCTGAACAATTTTTGCCCGCCCTCGAAGCGTCTGATAAAACCTTACGAGTCTTTTTTCCAGATGCTGGAGCCGCAGCGTTGGCCCGTCGAGATTGGGGAGAAAAACCTTACGGGATTCGTGGCATTGGTGAATTGAAAGCAGCCATTCAGCCCGAAGAAACTGTGTTTCTTTTTATTGAACCTTCGTCAGTAGAAGTAAAAGACGTAGAAGCGTTGTGCAACGAGATTGGCGATCGCACCGTTATTTTCCTCAATCCAAGAATGGAAGACGTTGCAACCATTGGTATTGGCTATGCCGGACGCCAACTACGAGAGCGCTTCCTCAATTCATTTGATTCGTACTATTACATCCGCTCACTCGAAGGCGCAGCATTGTTTCGGTGTTACCCAGCCCCGTGGCAACTTTGGCTTGAAAAAGAAGAAGATTACGAGTTACTCAGCGAGTTTCCTACTCGTCCATCCGGTGAACAGCTCGATCGAGTGTTACTCGGAGAAGCAGAAGATGACGCGGCTGAAGGCACTCCATCCAACTCACCAGCAGGCACACGGAAGGGATTCTTTTCAGGACTTCAGCAATTCTTGAAAGCGCTGAGCCAATAGATCACAGCTCAAACGCGACTTACAGCGGTCTAAAGCGCTATGTCAACTGGGATGCTGAACTTCAGACACAGGAAATCGTTCTTTATTCGCTAGCCAAACCGTTCGAAGAAATTGATTTAAGATCCGGCGAGCAGCTTTGTGTTTTTCCGGTGGAACGTTCACGATGCCCGAAGAAATGGGCAGCATCGCCAAGAGATAGATGACTTCTGTGTCTAGGGCAGGCCGAAACAGAGAAAGCGGCCAGATCAAATCAGCAGTATTGCGTGCATCAAAAATCATCGCATCGCACTCAGGGTGGCGATCGCCATAAACCTTTAGTTCATCCAGGACAGCCGTCGCGTTCACCTGAATTGCAAATGGTCGAAGCCAAGCCATCTGTTGAGCGGATTCGTCAGGTTCAGGCAGACGCTGAATCAACTCGACATAGAGACGGGTTTGGGCATCATCTAAACACAATATTGAAGATGCGGACAACTCTGACTTAGGCATTAAAAGCTGACGAGCTAGAGTTCACAACGAATGAGGGTTGAAGGCATTGGAGCAGACGGGAGGATAATCACAAATAGCGATCGCTCCCTAAAAACAATAGGCTTTTGGAGGATTACGACATCCGCTTGATTCAATAGGATTTAGCTCCTTATGGTTTGGCACCGGTAGGTCAACAACGATAATCAATGAGTGGTATCTGTCCGGCTATCGTTATCTCTAACGGGTGACTTTACATTCAAAACCATTTGATCCAGCCTTGTTCAAATCGAAGGTGCACGGAACGATACGATGGCCACATTTTACAAAACTTAATGAATCAGGATATTCTTGTAGAACAAGCCTCAGTAAATATGCGCGTAAGTTTACGAAGAGGCATGCGTCGATAGGTGTTTTAACTGTTGAAGACATCTTTCAGTGCTACTCCGGAACAGGCAACGGATAGTAGAATTTTTTAGGTTCGATTGTTGTAGTAAAGCGAAATGTATGGAGGTTAGGAGCTGTGGCTGTTGAAACTATTGAGAAGCGTTCGACAGTTAGAAAGCATGCACCAAAATATCGAGTTCTTCTCCATAACGACGACTATAACTCAATGGAGTATGTGGTCCAGGTTTTGTTGAAGACCGTTTCGAGTCTGACTCAACCTCAAGCCGTCGATATTATGATGCAAGCTCACACTCAGGGATTTGCCCTGGTCATCACCTGTGCGCAAGAACATGCAGAGTTTTACAGCGAAACCCTGAAAACTCATGGCTTGCTCAGCACAATCGAGCCTGAAAGCTAGCAAATTCATCTCAGTGCCTTTGTTTCAGGAGCCAATCGATTGGAAAGCCTTCATACGTATTTGAAGAAGGTTGCGCGTCAGGGATTTCTAGTCCGATTCATCACATTTCTCGGGCTGTTGGCGATCGCCTGGGCACCGTTGGCAATTATTATTTTGTTCGTTATCTCTGAGCCGAGTAGCCGAGGCACTGGTCTCCTGGTTGCGGTTCTCCCGGCATTTATTGGAGTCCTAGCCTGTTGGAACCGGTTGATCTATGGGGGCTCATTTGGACTATCGTCCTATGGACTCCGGCCATTTCAGAAGAACTATGCAGGGCTATTACTGGGCTGGACCGTCGGCGGGGTGAGTCTATTGCTTTTATTCATGGTGAAAGGATGGCTTGGGTGGTTGTCATGGAATGTGGGCGGAGATGTCAACCTGGCTCATCTGGGAAAAATCGCTCTTGAAGGATTCTTAGTAGCACTCGCCGTCGCGTTGGGAGAGGAGCTGCTGTTTCGAGGTTGGCTATTGACAGAACTCGAACACGACTATTCACCGACTATCAGTCTGTGGGTCAGTAGTATGCTGTTTGCGATCGCCCACTTCATTAAGCCAATTGAGGAAGTGTTTCGCACGTTTCCACAATTCCCAGGACTCGTCTTACTCGGCCTGATTCTTGTCTGGGCGAGGCGATCGCAGAACGGCCATCTTGGGCTATCCATTGGCCTCCATGGCGGACTCATTTGGGGCTACTACCTCGCTCAGGTGGGTAACCTGGTGACCATTCGAGACACCGCTCCTGAACTTTGGACAGGAATTGATCAAAATCCACTAGCTGGTGGAATGGGCATCATTAGCCTCAGCCTAATTGCAATTTGGGTCAGGCAGTTAGGCAGAGAAAAATCATCTGTTCGCAACTCATAAAGCGTTCGATTACTCGACCAGGTAACGTTGACGAAAGAATAGACAGATTGGATATGCGTTTCGCGCAATAGCTTTTCTGTCCTCAACGAATTGCATGTTGCGACATAGCCACCAATTTCAGAACACGTTTGTAGACACACGGAGTAACCTACAAACATGCCCGTGTCATAACTGAGCGGGCAACCGCTATATAATCATTTTGATTTGGCCATTTGAGCATAATCATCGTGTTCTACGCTTAATGAGTTGGGCTTAAACAACCCCGCTCACTCTTTGCTCATTCTCTATTTGTCTGCTGACTCTACAACTTCCTATGCTGGATCGAGACTCTGATCGATTACCCCCGGCCCTACGACGCATCTCGGGTGCATTTCGCATTTTTGGGTGGGCTAGCTTCTGGTCTCAGGGCATTCTTGCCATCGTCTCAACGTTAGTACTGGTCTTTGCCTCTGCAATCATTGGCTTACAAAATACGACACCTCAGGGTCCGCGAGATAATCCAGGTGCTGGTGCCGGTCTATTCCTCGCTGTATTAGGGCTAATAGGGCTCTATGTGGGAACCTATTGGGCCTTTCGATATACTCGACTATCGCGTAAACTCCGCGCAGTTGATGGTCGCGATCGCCCAAAACCCGGCAATGTTATCCAAGCTCTGCGGATGGGCCTAATCGTCAACCTCGTTGGAATGCTACTGACACTGCTAGGCGGCGAAGCCCTGATCGGATCACTCGTTGCAAAAGCGCTTTCTCAACCTCAAGGCAATGCTGCATTTTTTGAAAGCATTACTCAAGCCATTCAACCCCTCGATATTTGGGTGGTGCAAGCCAATATCAACATTGCCCTCGCTCATTTCATCGGCATCTGTATTTCACTCTGGCTGCTTCAGGTGATGGGCCGCCAGTGATGTTCTATTACCCGTTCATAAACCTAATGAGTAGCCATACGTCGAACGGCAAACAGGCTCCCCATCAACCCGACTGAACTGCCTAATCCCAATAATGCTAACGGCAGCATGACGGCTTTGATGGGGGTCAATGTTAACCCATTCGCAAGAAATTGAATAAAGTCAGGTTGCTGGCTAAGCACCTGTCCAACAAACTCTTGAATAGACGCAATCAGTCCCCACGCAATTAGGGCACCAGAAACGCCAAATGTAATGCCTTGCAAAATGAAGGGAAAGTAAATCCAAGTCGACGTCGCACCGACTAGCTGCATGACTTCGATTTCTCGTCGCCGAGCCATGACAATCAGGCGAATCGTCGTGGTGATAACGGCGATCGCCGTTAGCGATAGCACGGTTGTGATCGTCAAGCTGACCCAGTTTAGTCCATGATTGAGCTGAGTAATTCGACGAACTGCCTCACTCACATACTGCACATCATCGACCCCAGAAATACCGCGAATATCATCAGCCAGTTTTGGAACCACTTCAGAATTCGCTGCTTTAACTTTCAATTCATCGACGAGGGGATTTCCATTCAGTTGCTGAGTCGCTCCTGCAATATCAGCAATGCCCATATCCCTGACTAAATCAGCCCACGCTTCTTCCTTTGAAATGGGGCGCACATTCGTAACGTTCGTTAACTCTTCAATGGTTGGTTGTAGCTCAGCAGCGTTGATATTAGGTTCCAGATAAACTGACACTTCTAGCTGGCTACCAAACTGCTGTAATAGGTGCTCCAGCTGCCACGAGACTTGCAAACTTGTTCCAAAAAGAAAAAGAAGCACAGTCACAGTGCTAATTGCGGCCCAATTCATCCACCCGCCTCGCTGAAGGCCCAGGAGGGTTTCCTTGAGAAGATAGTCTGCTTTTGTGAGCATCCGGAGCATATCGATCTCCCTTATTGATCCGTCTGGAGATCATATCCTCATCCATAACTCTAGAATTCGGCAAGATTGATACGATTCTTTTAAAGGATCGATTGAGGAGAGTTGCTTAAACCTGCAACTTTGCAATCTTCTCAAAAAATAGCGCTGTGCATGTTGGTTAAAACCAGTTGTGTGCCTGACTACCTTGAACACCGCTATAGATTCCGTATCGATGCACTTCCATCATGAAAGCAATTAGGTTTGGGCGTTTTGGCAAGAACGGTCTACACTCGACACAGATTCCATAATCCAGCTTAGATAGCCCACGATGCAGATTTTGTCTTCGATGAAAGAATGGGTAGCGCCAATCAAGCCTTACCTTCGGTGGCTCATCCTTGGAGGAACCCTATTTTTTCTATTGCATACCCTCCGACAGCACTGGCAAGAGGTGACGACCATTCAAATTGAGGGATGGGGATGGGTGTTACTCGCCGCTGCGCTGCTTGTTACGCTCGCTGCCCACGTATGGGCAGGCTGGGTATGGGGCTGGATTCTTGAAGAGCTTGGGTATGACGCGCTGGGCGGCTGGAGCATTTCAGCCTATCTGAAAACGAATATCGCCAAGTATCTGCCAGGGAACGTCTGGCATTTTTACGGTCGGGTCATGGCTGCAAAGTCGGTTGGCGTTCCCCTCGAAGGAGCCGCCGTAAGCGTCGTTATGGAACCCTTGTTGATGGCGATCGCTGCACTCGTTATCGCATTTGCCAGCAATCAACGTCTCAATATCGGGCTTCAGCTTATGGGATTGGGCATTGGACTTGCCTTGGTTCACCCTCGGGTCATGAATCCTCTTTTGAGCAAGATCGCTGCTGCTAAACGCAAGTTAGCCTCCACTTACTCTGAATCGTCCACGCGTTCATCTTCAGCAGACTCATCTGCCACAACGCCGATCGATCTTCCTGTTGATTGGACGTCTGATGCTGCATCCCCCTCATCGGCGCTATCCGCATCTCATGCCAGCAGTCCAACATCACATCAGAAACCTGTTTTTCTTAAGAAATACCCGATTCTGCCTCTCATTGGGGAATTAATCTTCCTTGTCCTGCGCGGAGCTGGTTTTATCGGTGCGGTGATGGCACTTCATTCAGTCGAATGGGCTGATGTCCTGCCATTGTTGAGTGCATTTAGCGTAGCTTGGATGCTGGGCTTGGTTGTTCCAGGTGCTCCCGGCGGCATTGGGGTGTTTGAAGCCACCGTGCTAGCACTGCTCAACAATAGTGTGCCACCCGGACCCCTGCTAGGGGCTGTCGCCTTCTATCGACTGGTGAATACCCTGGCTGAAGCCATTGGAGCGGGGCTGGCATGGAGCGGGGATCGGCTATCGACTCAGACTTAATGGTCCAGTCAGCGCGATCGCCGTTACCGTCCCCAGCCACACTCACAGCTCATGCAGTAGCCGGTCACACAGCAAGCTAAAGGATTTGAGCGTACCTTACAACCGATCGGGGATCGCAAAAAGGATAAGAAGGAGGTGTCTGTGTCCACGTTGCTGCTCAAAAACAGTCATACATTGGTCACGATGGATTCAGAACGACGAGAAATTCGTCATGGTGCAGTGTTCATTCGAGATAACGTGATTGAGCAGGTCGGGACAACTGATGCACTCCCTTCAGAAGCGGATGATGTCATAGATTTAGGCGATCGCCACATCGTTCTACCTGGGTTCATCAATACCCACCATCATTTCTTCCAGACGCTCACCCGTGTCGTTCCTGCTGCTCAAAATGGAGATTTGTTTACCTGGCTGCAAACGCTGTACCCCATCTGGGCAAACCTCACGGCTGAGGGAGTCTATGTCAGTGCTCAAATGGCGGCAGCAGAGCTTATTTTGTCAGGTTGCACCACAGCTAGCGATCATCTCTATCTTTTTCCCAACGATTGCACCTTAGATGACGAAATCCGAGCGATGCAAGACATTGGTCTCCGATTTCATGCCAGTCGCGGCAGCATGAGCGTCGGAGAAAGCCAAGGGGGGCTTCCTCCTGATTCCTTAGTTGAAGCAGAAACAAGCATCCTCAACGACTCACAGCGATTAATCGAGCAATATCATGACAATTCTCGTCATTCAATGCTGCGAATGACGTTAGCACCGTGCTCTCCATTTTCTGTCTCCAGAGATTTGATGAAAGAATCGGCCGCGCTTGCCCGATCGTATCCTG
>JBCBLF010000159.1:0-10913 GCA_038520475.1 Cyanobacteria bacterium J06627_8 | reverse complement strand
CTGCAACCGAATTCGACCACCTTCCGTGGCGATCGCGATCGGCTCTGATGCACGCAGATCAACCGAGCCATTCTCACTGCGAACCACAAAGCGCCGCCCACCAGTCGTCACCCGTGAGAGCACAGGTGAGGGGCCATTGACATCTGTTGGAGTGAGTGCAATCCGAACCCCCTCCGCTCCATTAATGGTCGTGCTTCCGCCGGTTCGCGTCTCTGAAGCTGTGATGGGGACATCTGAATTTAACGTCACTGTTCCAGCCGTAGACTCAATGTTAACGGCACCTCCAGGGGACACGATCTCTGCACTGGTATCCAATCCATTCAGAGTGATATCGCGACCCGCTCGGATTCGTATCGCTCCCCCTCGATCAGACAAGCCCGCTGCTGAGGTTGCTGAGGTTGTTAGTGGGCCATTGACGATAATGTCTCGATCAGCCGTCAAGCGAATATCTCCCCGTCCGCCCGTTCCTTGCTGAGCCGCTGTTGACGAATCAGCCCCTTCCTCAAGCACAATCCGTCGTCCCGCAGAGAGCCGAATGCGCCCTCCCCGTCCAGAACTACCGAATGATTCAGCAATCGCAGAAGACTCTAACCGAGTGTTCATTCGAATCGTATTGTCAGCCGACAGCCGAATCGGGCCTCCATCGCCAGCATTTCCTTGTTCTGCTCGGGTCGAGGTCGCCAAGACTGCTGATCCGCCAGGCAGAATCGAGTCGGCTGCTTGGATCTCGATACGTCCACCATTTCCTGCATTGCCCTCTGCGTCGGCAATCGCCGTTATGGCTCCATTGACCCGAACGGTGCCACTCGATGATGCAATGCTAATGTTTCCAGCATTATTCGCATCCAACCGTGACCGCTCATCATTGTCTCGCGCCACCGAGCTGGTTGACAGCTCTCCAAGCGTGATGGTCTGGGCTGCATCAATTTGGATGTCTCCTCCCCCATTGATGGCACTGGTGTCCAGAACACCTCTGTTGGTATCGACTCGTCCGTTGAGACTAGTAATCGACAGTGAACGGCCTGGTGCACTGATGTCACCTGTCACGACATCTCGATTGGCGATGAGCGAGAGCGAGGCGTTATCAGCAAGGTTGATAGTTCCCCCGGTGGTATCAATCGAACCTGGGCCAGTGGGCGATCGCAACACAGTCGGGTCATCGAACGTAACGTCGCCATCAACGGTCACCAGACCGCTGCCATCCGTGCGACCAATAGTCACCTGAGAAAACCCATTGGGTAGAGCGGCCAAGTCTCGATCCGATAGTAGTAAGCGATCCGTCACAACAGGAGCAAAGCGATCGCCTTCAACACCACCAACTTGAATCCTCTGATTCCGAGTTAATGGTTGAATGGTCAGCTGCCCCGTCCCACGAATCTGTGAATCGACCGACGCATCGAGCGTATCGGCTGTCAACGTCACCTCAGCAGTCGCACGGGTGCCTGCATCAATAATTCCATTGTCTAGAGCAATTCCCGCGTCAGCAGGAGCGTCACCCGTTAGCGTGATGGAGCGATCGCCAATGAGTTGACTCCCATCACGAATTACAATGCCGTGATTGTCGGTTGCGCGTGCTTGGGTTCGACCATTTAGGCTCAGGATTCCGTTTTCAACTTCTATCACACTGCTCCCGCTTTCAACGTTTATCGCACTGCCCCCGTCTTCAACGTCTATAACACTGCCTCCGTCTTCAATGTCTATCACACTGCCCCCGCTTTCTCCCGCTAACAGTGCGATACCAGAATTATTGATTGTGCCGCTGCTTCCAGCCCCCACCGTCCCGTCGAGAGTCACAGCCCCTAGGCCCGTATTTTTGATCGTTCCACCCTCTAGGAGAATGCCATAATTATCTATTCCGCCTAGTCCTTGATTATCACTGGTGCCAATGACTGAAATGTCGCCACCACCAGCGGTTAAGACTCCTTCCAGTTCGACCCCAATGTTATTGCTCGCTGCATTTCCTGAAATGCCATTAATTGTGATGTCAGCGGTGCCCGAAGCTTCGACGACCGACCTCTCAGTGATAAGCACCCCTGCATTGCTAATGTCACCCGATGTCCCTCCCGCTGTTCCTCGAAGGGTTACACTGCCGGAGTCGAGGGCCTGAATGAGCGTGCCATCGACGACAATACCAGGATTGCTACCATCTCCACCCGTGCCTCCCACCCCAGTGATCGAGATCGAACCGTTTCGAGTCAGAATCGCAGTCTCTGAAAGGGTAACCGCTCCGATGGGTGTCCCACCAAAGGTTCCGACATCAACGGTGATATCTCCGTTAGTCGTTACAATGGCCCCATTTAATTCAGCGTCGATACGAAACTCAGCATCTCCCGGCGCACGGAATGACGGGTTTGCTCTCTCATCATTGATTCGAGCAACCACACTACCATTCGTGAGAATGATGGGCTCATCAGCTTGAATGCTTCGTCCAGCTTGAAGAATCAACGTATCAATTGTTGATGACTGGAGCACCGATTCGATTTTGATATCTGAGTGCGCTTGCAGCTGCACAGTTCCAGTCAGGCCAGCGATCGCCGCAGAGCTAATCGTAAACGCTTCCGTCGGCTGATCGTTGAACAACACTATCCCTGCTGGGTCTCCAGCATTAGGCACATTGGGTGAAAGCTGGTTGTCGTCTAATGGCGTTAAGTCAGTGATGATGATGTCCGCGGGGTCAAACAATACGGTTCCATCAGGACCGTCACTCGAACTAACATCGACCAATCCGTCAAAGGCTAGGCTACGGCTGCCGGAAATTTCGACCTGTCCTCCCCTGCCCTCAACACCGGCCCCCCGAGCGATCGCCCTTCCATAAAACTGAGTCGTGCCATCGGCCCAGGCAACGATTTGTCCGCCATCAATCGCATGGCCTGAGTCATGGTCTACCTGCACGCCATCAGCTCTGAGCACGGTTCCTGCATCAACATAGGTCAGTTCAGCGTTGGGAACAGGTCCATTTCCTTGATATCCTCCACCCACTTGGATCAGTCCAGGCGTCGCACTGCTTGAGGCATCCACAGTGGCATCTAAAAGGGCAACGCGATCGCCCAAAACGTTAATTTGAGGCCCGATCCCACCGTCACCGGATTGAATCGAATCAGCTTGAATCGACGTATCCAATCGGCCTGAGGCGATCGCCGTTCCAGGTTGTGTAGGAACACCGAGCCCAGACCCAGCCAACGTCACTGTTCCATCGGCATTCATCCTGACCGATGTTGCACTGCGAACCTCATCACCCGTTAGGAGCTGGGGGAGTGCAAGCGGCGTAAACGGCAAGGCAGCAGGACGAGCCGTGTTAGATGGTATGCCCTCATCGAGGGTCGCAATGTCTAGGCTCAGCAGCATCCCCGCTTGATGAATGCGGACGAGGCGATCGCCTGGGATCGCTGCAATGGTGATTGTCCCGCCTGGGGCCGTTAGCGTTCCAGTATTGATAACCGTGCCCCCGAGGAGCGTTAAGGCTGATCCAGTTGAAACGCTCAGCGTCCCTGCATTGACGATCGCACCAGGTTCGTCCACGGCAAAAACAAAACTTGTGGGGTCTCCCACTAATGCCGAATAATCTCCATCGCCGCCTACGTCAAACCACCCGTCTCCGAAACCGATACCCGTCGCCGTTGTTGCAGTAAAGTCGCCTGATACGTTGAGCTGACTATTGGGACCAAATACAATACCTGCAGGATTGAGTAAGTAAAGATTGGCATCACTCCCCGACACTTCGATCAAGCCATCAATCATGGACGGGTGACCGCCCACCACTCGCCCCAAAATGTTACGAATCTCTGGGTCAGCCAAAAATGTTGCGATTTGGTGCGTCGATAGACCAAACTCCTCAAAGCTATGAAATAGATTTTGGCGATCGCTTGAGCGAATACCTCCGTCAATCAGAAGGCGCTCACGAAATCGTCCACGATTCGAAACAGCCTCACGATTCACGCGAGTATTATTTCGTCCTTGTCTCGCTCGGATTTGCGCCGGCGATTCAACCACCCACAGCATTGATAAAACTGCTGCTCCCGCAGGTAAGAAAACTCTCGCAAGCAGTACCCATAATCGAATAGATCTGACTGGGCTGCTGACACGGTGTTGAACCTGCTCCACGACGGTAATCCTCTGTTATCAACAACGAATTCGGGACTAGATGGGTGTGGGTGATGGCGGGCATGCCATCACCCACACCCACGCATTCGACATAGCGGACGTGCATGAGTGCTGTAATTGAGAAGCGGTTGAGCGGTTAAAGTCGATGCACTGCCACAGCCATGAGCACGCTCATCATGCCAATGCAGCTCATATGACAATGGCGAGATAGATGATTGGTCCGCTCGGCAACCCACCGTACAGTTCCCGCAACTGAACCACATGAATCACAAGCATCACAATTTATTACAGCCCTTATGTTCAACCCCGAGACATGGCAATTGATCACTCCCAATGGAGCGTTGGCAGGTTTCAATGTTTCATAACAACATGGCTTGATAGCAATCTCGAACTAATTCGAGAAAATGAAGAGCTGAAGGCTGTGTGGCGAGATTTAACCTTCAGCATTTCGACTATTTTGCCAAATTGTGTAACAAAGCAGTTGCTATTTTTAGATGAAACGGTAACAATGAATACAGAAATGAATCGTTCATCTTTCATTTTTTAGAGAAATATCTCATATGAAAGACGGAAGTAAGGAGATTTTCCTGAAGGAACGCGCCTCATGTTAACTGTCACGCATTGGCATTTTTTAGGAGGCGAATTGATGAAACTCACTTATCGCGGCACGGAATACGCTTACGAAGCCCCCACTGTAGAATACGGCGATACGATTGCATCAGGTAAGTATCGCGGACTAGACATTCGGTTCCGTAACCCAAAGAAAGTCCCTGTGTATCCTGCAACCCTTAACCTGAGATATCGCGAAACTTCTGATACCCAATCAGGAGAACTGAAGACAACAGCTCAACCCACCCATCAGGTTGCTGAATTGCCCGCATTGGCAGCGACAGTCACCAGCAAGGTTGAAACCTTAGCACGAGGCCTGATGCTCGATCAGTCACGTTCAATCAAGCGTCGGCAGCAAGACATGCTCGCACGCCTCGCCACTGAAGTTGGAGTCCCTTCAGACGAAATTGAACGTGACTGGAGTAAAATCCAAGGTAAGCTACATCCCACATTTCGAGTAAATTATGGACGTAGTAGTGCGGCAATGAGCTAATCGGGCCTTGCGCCTACAACTCTCGGTACAGTTTCTTACCTCTGACTCCCTCACGATTTGGGCAGAAACTCATGTAAGGAAGGCTTATACCGTTTCTCCAAACCCCAGATGCCCATATGGCTCCGTCAACTGAGCCACATGGGCATCTGGGGTTTGAGGATGGGCTTGGTATCGCACAGCTTGAAAAGTATTTCAAATTCACAACAAACAGATGGGTACTTGGATCGCTCGCTGCACGATTCAAGTACCCATCTGTTTGTAAATACCAAGTCGTAGCTATCCATACTTGGATAATCTCTCACCTCTATTTCCAAGGAACGAGGAATTTGGAGCTATGGCGGTTGGCCATAAGCAGGAGTCATGTGTCATGAAATTATTTTAGATTTATTTAAGAATTACGTTGAAATTATTAATAATTATTGCTAACTTGCAAGGGTAAGCATTGTTCTATGATACCCATGACTAATTTTATTGGAAGTTCAACGTCCTCCGCTGTCCAAGATCAAGCTCGTGTACAAGACCTTAAGTCTCGTCTAGATTGGGGTGAGCCTGCTCTCACCATTATTGATGTTCGTGACCACCGCGTATTTAATCAAGAGCACATTACAGGTGCGATTTCGATGCCTGCAGACGTCTTAGTTGAGACTATTGGCGTGACGCTAGAGAAAGATCGCGATATCTACATCTACGGAGAAACCGATGATGAGACGGTTGAAGCAGCTTCATCGTTACGCAATGCAGGTTATTTAGCGGTTGCCGAGTTACGTGGTGGCATGTCTGCATGGAAGGCTGTTGGTTATCCAACTGAAATCATTGCAGCTGCATAAGCAAACGTTTGGGTATCGAGTCTGTTTGAATGATGAATCAATTGAATAGTGAGTTAGCATAGCCTCCCATCGGCGAGGCTATGCTGCCTTTAGACCCTAATCGGGTAGGACTCACGTAGTTGAACACTTTTTCGCGAGCGCAGCCTGCGAAAAAGTGTTCAACTACGTGAGTCTTTGTATGAACTGCGTCAATCCTTTCAGAAATACAAATTAGGAATTGAGCTTCATTGTCTCAATGCCAGATACGTGCTGAGTTCATGCTGAGTGCGCTAGCGCCGAAGCTTCCATATTTGGATGTCTCGACTGCCTTTACCACCTGCAATGACTTGCCAAGTAGGACCTTCAAATTTCACGGCGATCGCATTAACAAACGTCCCAGGCCATGGAATCGACAGCTCAAGTCCGCCTGTACCGAGCTTCCATAGCTTGATTGTCTGATCTGCACTGCTGCTGACGAGAAATTGACCATCAGGACTGAACAGCAGTGCATTGACGTAGCTGTTGTGGTCATCCAACATTCGAATTTCGCGTTGGGTAATTCGATTCCAAATTTTAACGGTCGAGTCCGCACTCGCACTTGCAATCCACTGCCCGTCAGGACTAATCGTCACGCTGTTCACAAACGATGTATGTCCTAACAACTGGCCAATTTCTTCCCCTGTTGATAAATCCCAGAGGCGAACAACATTATCGGCTGCACCACTCACGAGAACTCTTCCATCTGGACTCAGCGCGATCGCATTGATAAATCCCTCATGCCCGTCTAGCGTCATGACTACGTCGCCTGTCTGCCAGTCCCAAATCTTAATCGTGCCGTCAGCACTGGCACTGATGAGTCGCTGGCTGTCTGATGTGAACACTAAATCGTTGACCGATTGAGCATGACCTGACAGCGTCTCGATCGCCTCACCGGTCTGAGTATCCCAGATGGTGATGAACAGATCATCTCCGCCAGAAGCAATATATCGGGCATTCGGTGTAAAGGCCAACGCATGCACTGCACTGCTATGCCCAGACAACGTCAGTTGAATTTCCCGACTGACTAAGTCCCACAGCATCACCTGGGTATCATGACTACCACTCGCCAACAGTTGCTGGTCTGGACTGATTGCTAAAACAGTGACTTCTGCAGTGTGGCCGGATAAGGCGTCAGCCAATATGTAAGGTTCTGCTGCATCAGTTGACGTCGTTTCAAATGATTGACGTCGTTCCAGTATGGCCCAAACGCCGAATCCAACACCCACAGCGATCGCCACAGCGCTGAGTAGGGCGATCGCCATCCGAGGCTTTCGTTTCGCTGCTCCAGCTTGCTTGACGGTTACCGGATTCATCGCAGTCCTATCAGGCGGAAGCGTCTCTAGAGCCATATGAGCGCTCGAACGCGGCGGGGCCTCAGAGTAAGACGGCACGTTGAGGTAATCATCCCCCAATGCTGACGTTGGAGAATCGCCACCAATATTGCCAGGCTGTGCTTGGTTGTTTGGTGCTTGAGGCTGAGACCCATGGCCTCGAACCGCACTCGTCGACGACTGCATATCAGGAACATTAATTTCATGACTCCAGGGTCGATGCTGATGCGCAGAAGGGTTCTCGTAGTGAGGAGACACATAAATCTGACTGGGGGCCGGATGACCAGACGTGCCATTTGCCTGATTCATCTGATCAGATTCGTTCGCCCCAGACGGTTGTTGCTTGTAATGGGGAGGGGTCGTAATCGAGCGTGTGTGGGAGACTTGGGCGATCGCAACAATGCGATTGAGTAAGTCTTCAGTCGATTTAGGCCGTTGTGAGGCTCGTGTTGCCGTCATACAGTCAATCAGATCGGCAATATCGGCAGAGACCTGTGGAGCAAGCTGCCGCCACCGAAACTCGTTATCGAGGGAATCGTAAATGGCAGGTTCGGTGGGCTGTCGTCCAGTCAATAAAAAAATAAACGTACAGCCTAGGGCATAAAAGTCTGACTGTGGAACAGCTTGACCTCGCTCTTGTTCGGGAGGGGTATATCCGGCCGAACTCACCTTCGTGATTCCTCCTGTTGCCCCCAATTGCTCGTAGTAGGTATAGGTCATCTCGCGAGCCGCCCCAAAATCAACGAGTACCAGTTGCCCATTGGAGCGCAACATGATGTTTTCGGGTTTGATATCTCGGTGAAAGAAATTTTCTTTATGTACGAGATGAAGAACGTCTGCGATCTGCCGTAGCCAGTCTAATGCTTGCCGCTCGCTAATCGGGTTCCCGCCCTGCTGGCGCATCCATTCACTTAAGTTGGGTCCATCAATTTTCTCCATGATGATGCAGTGAAGCATTTCACCATCAGGGATAGGCTTGAATTGAAAACATCCATCATCTTCAACCGTTGGAATGCCAGGATGACGCAAGCGGCTGAGTGCCAATGCCTCCTGTTCAAATAATTCCACAGCCTTGGGATTAGAGTTGTGACGAGGCTTCAGAACTTTTAGGATCTTAGGTAAGTTTCGTTCATAGGCTTCATACACGACCCCAAATCCGCTCTTATCGGTCAGCAAACGCATGACTCGATAGCGCTCCTGCAAGACCAAACTAGCTCCGCAACTTTGACAGAATCGGCTCGCGTCATTCCCGACGTGATTGGGTTGAGCACAGTTTGGATTGATGCAGAGACTCATAACGGTTTCGATAGTGCACGGAATGAGGGGTGCAATGGAATGCTCGACGCAATCAACAGATGATGGAAAGGCACATTCCCTCTCCTTTGAGTATCGACGGTTGCTCTGCAAACCACATCACATTCAGAAATGAATGTAACGTTTGTTTAGGATAAACCGATATCGCGATCCTAAATAAGGTGTAGTGGGTAAACCCATCACACATCACTTCATCAAGCATCTAGGACAAGCCGATAATAGCAATCCGTTTTATGGCGAAAGGAGCGAAAGTTGAACGATACCATCATCTTTTGTCGATGGTGACTTGGACAATCGAGTCGATGATTTTCGTGGTGGTATTTTTCTTGGTTTGATGTCAACGTGAGCCACAAACCAGGTTCGTAAGGCTTTGGCCTCAGCCGCCGTGAGCGAATCAAGATTCAGCGGCGGCGGAAATAATTCTAGATTTTTCTGTGACGCCCACCCGACTTCACTCTCCTGGCGATCGCTTCCAAACGGCGTCAGATCCTCGGGTAGCCTGGCAACGTAAGGCACAATGTTTGTGGCATTCAAAAATCGACCCCGCTGATGTTCCAACTGCTTAACCCGCCGGTGTCGCGCTGCTCGATAATCAATGATCGGCGGCGGATAGTCTTTCAATCGAGGAGGTGTCCCTAATGCTTCTGGAGGGAGATGAGCGAGTTCTGGTACCCACTGCTTGATGAATCGACCGTCTGGATCACAGCGATCAACCGCAGCTTGTTTAGGGTTATAGATGCGCGTCCAGGTTTTATCAACACAGTGCGTCACGCCTGACTGCATCGCCCATTGGTAATGGTCAATGGGGCAGTCGCCATCAATGAGATGCTGCATAAAATGAAGGGCACCAAATCGCCAATCCATACCCAGCAAATTACTCAAAAAGCTGGAATAGATTGCACGGGTTCGGAAGTTTAACTGTTTCCAGCCGCCAGTCTCCATCAGGCAGCGAGCCGCGGCATCAATGATGGGGAATCCTGTTTGTCCCTGCTGCCACGCTTCGTACAAGCCTTCATCAAACTCCCACCCATCCTCATCAAACACCGAGTAGAGCGATCGCACCTCTAGCTGGGGCAAATATCGAAATCGTTGGGCAAACCCACTCCCCCATCGCAACCGAGCAATAAACTGGGTTTGACTACGTTGAGACTTAAAATCTGGCGTCTCCCATTGCTTCGCGACTTGATAGCATTCTCGCACTGAGATTGCACCAAACTTGATGTAGGGACTCAGGCCCGATGTGGCCTCAGCCCCCGGATAGGAGAGCTGCCAATAGTATCGATCTGTCTTATCAGATAAGAACTCGTTCAGCATCTGCCGAGCTGGCTCAATTCCCCCAGGTGGAATGGGTTTTCCATCAGAGAATAGGCCCAACTCCTTCAGGGTAGGCAGACGGCAACTTGTGACTATTTCAGGCACATGAACCCGTTCAGGAGCAGGCACCTGCTGCTCCTCCATATCGCGGTACCACAGCTCGCGGTAATGAGGATAAGGGATCAGGGAAGCCGTTGTAGCAGGCGGTTCAAACCATCGAATTTTGAGATTTTCTTCTTCTAAGGCTGCATTGAGTTGAGCATCGCGCACGCGCCCATAAATGCGCTCAAAATCGATGTAAGCGTAGATGCCGTCGGCTTGGGTTTCTTTAACCAATTTGGGCAGCTCTTTTGCTGGATCGCCCTCGCGGACGATCAATCGTCCGCCTCGACTCTGCAAATCGTGATCGAGACTGCCAAGACACTCCAGCATGAACTCGACGCGGGCAGGCGATATCTCTGGGTGATGCAGCAGTGCTCGGTCAAAGATAAATACTGGAATGACCTCACCTCGCCGAGCAGCACGATACAAGGGCGCATGGTCATACATGCGCAAGTCTCGTCGAAACCAAACTACTGTTCGTCCCATCGCTACTGTCCGAGGGCGTTCGAACCCCATTTATCGGCATCAAGAGTGGCGATCGCCTGTCTGGCTGCATCACCACTCTTTTAATGTAGCGAATTGTAACGTACCCGCGTGAGGTGCGATCGTATCCTGGCTCTGATTTTCGTTCCTTACATTGCGGATGTAGACAACTCCTATTCTTCATTCATCTGAGAAAAGCTTGAACTAACAAGTAGAACATGCATCATCCGCTGTTCATGAGTGTCTGAGTTTTTACCGAGGTGATTCACACAATTTACGCAAATTTACGTTACTCAATCAGCTCGACTGTACTGAACCTTC
>JBCBLF010000158.1:0-10928 GCA_038520475.1 Cyanobacteria bacterium J06627_8 | reverse complement strand
TTAATTCCGAATTCTTTGAATGGCTATGCTCGTTTGTGTTCGATGCGGGCGTCATTAAGGGATAGCTCCAGCGCACAGTCAAAATCGGCGATCGCTCCCTCCACTGCTCTCTTCTTTGGGTGCGATAAGATGACTCCTGATTCTCACTAAACGCATCCCGTGCAAACCGATTCTCTCTTTTATGAATTATTCCAAACTGCTCCAGCTCTCCTCTTTGAGCTAATTCAACAACCTAATCCCAATGCTGAAGCTTATACTTTTCGCTCCATTGAATTGAAGCAAACTGCCTTTCGCATTGATGGAGTCTTTATTCCCAAACTGAATACAGCTGAAACGCCTGTATATTTTGTCGAGGTACAGTTTCAGCTCGATGAACGGCTTTATGCTCGACTGTTCAGCGAAGTGATGATATTTCTTCGGCAAAACCCTGAGGTGCAGCACTGGCAAATCGTGGTCATCTATGGCGGTCGCTCCTGTAAACCTAAAAGGAAAGGAGCGCATGCCTCCTTATTACTGTTGCCTGAGGTACACATCGTTTATCTCGATGAGCTGGCGGAGGCTGATACAGAATCGTTGGAATTAGGTTTAGTCCGCTTAATTGTTGAGCCACCGCAGACGTCGATTGCACGAGCACGGCAACTTGTTCAACAAGCAAAAGCATCATCCAATGCCATTTCACGCTTGTCAGCATCCGCCATAATAGAGATGATTGAGACAATTGTGGTTTATAAGTTTCCGCACCTGAGTTGGCAGGAGGTTGAGGCGATGTTTGGTTTGAGTGAATTGAAGCAAACACGGGTCTATCAACAAGGAAAAGAAGAAGGCATTGAACAAGGAAAAGAAGAGGGCATTGAGCAAGGCATTGAGCAAGGAGAGCGATCGCTCATCACACGTCAACTCTCTCGTCTTATTGGGCATCTTCCTCAACCCATCATTGAGCAATTGAATATGTTATCGCCAGATGCCTTGGAAGCCTTAGGAGAAGCACTTCTTGATTTTCGAGATATCGATGATCTCAACCAATGGTTGACTGACTATCAAACATAATTAAATTCCATAGAAGATAAGAAGGGCGATCGCCTTTTGTGACCAAGTGGGCAACATTCTCTACATCGAAAAATGTTCTCCCTGCGCTGAACAAGAGTCTGAAGAATTAGAAGACGACCTCGTTGCTCGCTTCAATCCTGTGTCGGGTGACATCGAAAATCTTGAAATCTTGTTTTTCTCGAAGCGCTTACTTAGCGACAACTTCAACGGTAACCTTTTAGATCTACCTGTTATTGCCAATCTAAGGATTGCTGAGTGAGTGCCTTTGGTTTCAAACGTGAATGTGATGGAGGACAGGTATGGCAGCCAAACGGAAAAATAAATCAGGCGAGGGCGATCGCACCGTTTACTCGGAATTTGGGAACAGTCAAAGCGCGGCGTTTGAACGAGCGGTTCCAGACTTGCCTCCAAATCAGCAAAATATTCGCATTCAAGCCTCACGAAAGGGGCGCGGCGGCAAAACTGTTACCGTCATTTCTGGATTTCAATTGAGTTCAGAAAACCTAACCGCTTTGGCGAAGAAACTAAAGGCCCAGTGCGGTACAGGTGGCACCGTTAAAGAAGGCGATATTGAAATTCAAGGCGACCACACTCAAAAGCTGCTTCAATTGCTGCTTGACAAAGGCTATAAGGCAAAAATCAGCGGTGGGAAATAGTGAGAGGTCTGGCACAGAGCCCTATTCAGCACTGCATGATGTCATGCTCTGAGTCTAGTTCTGGCGTAAGCGATTAAAATGCCTGAGCAGTGATATAGAAAAAGTTAACAATTCGGTATAGACTGATTAATAATACAAATTAGGTATTTTTGCTTACCATCTATATTTTCGTGGCATGCGTTGCATCTCTGGGAGTTCGAGCGGATATTTTTCTGCCTCACATCTGGAGCAATGCGATTGTCTTGATCACGCTGCACCCTAGTGGGAAGATGAATGGTGGCTAATTTAGAAGACTTGATTGCTCCCCAATCATATGGCGATCATGTTTTGTGCTCAATATTCTAAGTGATTGCCCTCGAATATTGCCCAATTCATTTATGTCTCAATACCTGCAACCCGTCGTTCAAAAGTAACTGAGAAAATATATGGCTGTTGTAACTCAATCTCTCGATGAGCTTTGCATTAATTCGATTCGCTTTCTAGCCATTGATGCCGTTGAGAAGGCAAAGTCTGGGCATCCTGGCCTTCCTATGGGTGCTGCTCCAATGGCCTATGTCCTTTGGAATCAGTTCATGCGAGTGAATCCGAAAAACCCAACGTGGTTTAATCGCGATCGCTTTGTGCTATCTGCAGGCCACGGCTGCATGTTGCAGTATGCACTCATGTATTTGTCGGGTTATGACAGCGTATCACTCGATGAAATTAAAAACTTCCGTCAGTGGGGGTCTATGACACCGGGGCACCCTGAGAACTTCGAGACTCCTGGAGTTGAAGTCACGACGGGACCTTTGGGACAGGGTATTGCGAACGCAGTGGGTTTGGCAATGGCTGAAGCTCACTTGGCTGCTCGCTTCAATAAGCCTGATTGCACCTTGGTTGACCACTACACCTATGTCATCTTGGGTGACGGTTGCAATATGGAAGGAGTTTCTGGTGAGGCTTGCTCTTTGGCGGGTCACTTAGGGCTCGGCAAGTTAATTGCGCTCTACGACGACAACCACATCTCCATTGATGGTTCGACCGATATCTCCTTTACCGAAGACGTATCCAAGCGTTTCGAAGCTTACGGTTGGCATGTTCTTCATGTACCCGATGGCAACACTGACTTAGATGCGATTAAGAAAGCCATTGAGGATGCTAAGTCTGTCACCGATAAGCCCACCATGATTAAGGTGACAACGACAATCGGTTACGGATCTCCAAATAAGAGTGGTACGGCTGGCATCCACGGTGCAGCACTTGGAACGGATGAAATTGTTGCAACTCGCAAGGAACTGGGTTGGGACTACGAGCCTTTTGTCATTCCTGATGATGCACTCGCTAGATTCCGCACGGCAGTTGAGAAGGGTGCAAGTGCCGAAGCAGAATGGAACGAAACTTTGGCTACGTATCGGACGAAGTATGCAGCTGAAGCGGCTGACTTTGAGCGGATGCTGAAGGGTGAACTCCCTGACGGATGGACTGATGTTCTACCGTCCTATGATGCAGAAGGTAAGGCACTCGCAACCCGTAAGCATTCTGAGAAAACATTGAATGCGCTTGCTCCTGCAGTTCCTGAGTTGATTGGTGGTTCTGCTGACCTAACCCACTCCAACCTAACGGAGCTGAAGATTTCTGGCAGTTTCCTCAAAGGTCAATATGAGAACCGTAACCTCCGCTTTGGGGTTCGTGAGCACGGCATGGGTTCAATCTGTAATGGAATCGCATTGCACAACTCTGGATTGATTCCCTACTGTGCAACCTTCTTGGTATTCGCAGATTACATGCGAGCGGCAATTCGTGTTTCGGCTCTCTCCCAGGCAGGCGTTATTTACGTCATGACTCACGATTCTATCGGTCTAGGCGAAGATGGCCCCACTCACCAGCCGGTTGAGACCCTAGCCTCTCTTCGTGCAATTCCTAATTTGACGGTGATTCGTCCTGCAAATGGGGATGAGGTATCTGGCGCATATAAGGTGGCGATCGCCAACCGCAAGACTCCCACATTGATTGCTTTCTCCCGTCAAGGTTTGCCGAACTACAATGAGACCTCCATTGAAGGAACGGAAAAGGGTGCTTACATCATTTCTGATAGCGATGGTACACCTGACATCATCTTGATTGGTACTGGAAGTGAGCTTCAGCTTTGTGTTGAAGCTGCGAAGCAGTTAACCGTTGAAGGCACTAAAGTTCGGGTTGTTTCTATGCCATCTTGGGAATTGTTTGATGCCCAAGATGAGGCATACCAAGAGTCTGTTCTTCCCAAGGCCGTTACGAAGCGAGTTTCTGTTGAAGCTGCAATCAGCATGGGCTGGTGCCGTTACGTCGGTTCCGAAGGAGCAAGCGTCAGCATTGAGCGATTCGGTGCATCGGCTCCGGGTAAGACCTGCTTAGAGAAGTTTGGCTTTACCGTTGATAATGTCATTGCAACGGCTAAGAAAGTACTTGGATAACACCGCTTTCTAAGTTCGGGACATGCTGGATTTATTCCATGTCTTGTCTGGTTGCTCTAATCTGGACATAAATTAGGTCAGAATTGAATGTCGGGGCCGCGCCATGCGTGCCCCGACATTGCTTTAAAGCAGAGCCAATCTGAATAAGAAAGAATAGACATTGCATTGCCCGTGTCATGTGGGCATCATGCCAGGATGATTTTCGCTCCTGTGAGTTGGGTCAACATGGTGATGACTGGGGAATCGAGATGTATTGGATCGGGTGAGTTTGAATGAATATAGATTTCAGGCTGTCTATGAGATAAGTGAGGCTGTGTTGGGAAGAACCAATTGTGCAGATCCCATGAGTATTGTTCAAGGGTTCTAATATCCAATCTAGCGCTGCCGATTTTGACTGCTTCGGGCTGACAGTGAGCAAATAGGTGCAAGCTGTTGATGGTTGGATGGTGGTGTAGGGTTGACGAGATGAGTTGAAACACGTTTTGGTTTGAATCGAGCGTAAGGGCGATCGCCCTTACGCTCGATTCAAGCGTAGCTTGGGGAATTGATACCCATGGGTCAGCAATAATCAGTGTTTTTGCCTTAAAGGGAAATGCGTTAGAAATCGGTTGAGTGTGTTGAGGTTGAACAGCGTGCATTATTAATCAGCTCTGAGTAGTCGTATGCGATCATCATTTGGTTTCGAATCAGTTGCGGGCCGCCCATAACCTTCATTTTCTTGTTATGGAGTTGGTTATGTATGGAGTTGGTTATGGTGTTGAGACGTTTGCTAGGTCGTTGGTTATTGAATGCCCCTGTGTTCAGACTGACCCATTCCACATTGACGGAAACAGGATTTTTCTTAAATTTGCTGATCGTTCACGGTGTTATTCGCAAAGATTGTCAGACTCAATCTTGAAATGGTTTTGACACAAGGGTTTTATGGATTTCCGTGGGACATCAAGCAAGGTTGAACGAGGTATGCATGCGGTTTCATCGCAGTAACCTTGGATACATCCAAACTGAGCTTCGAGGGGAATGGTCCGTGTGAATGCCTAAGATAAAACGCTGAATGAATAAAGACTCGATTGAGGTTTCCGTAAGCTCAAGCATACAGATGCGATCGCCTGTATTGAGTGCAATGGTATGGGTAGTAGCAACCCAGATCCGTCACCACTCATAACATTGCGTAACCTGAAAAAATCACTGATGTAAGGCTATTTGCTTCAATCGGGAACACTCAAAGGGAACGATTTTCATCATTCAATCCGTCTGCGGGTGACGGACTTGAGTTGTTGTCTTCTCAGATAGAAATGTTAGATTTTGGTTGACTCCTGACGATTTGTCCTGGACCGCATTCGACGACGTATGGCTCCCTCCTTTTTGAAACGCTATCTTCTTGCCTTCGATCGCCACAAATGGGTGGGCTTGACCGGATGTCTAATCGTTCTCGGTGTTTCAGCGATCGCCGCATTGCAACCCAAGCCGCCGACCAGCTACCGTGCACGTGGCGTAATGGTCTATGCAGCACCGCCCTTAACGTTTTCAGCAACTGTTGCAACGTTGCAAGAGCAGGGACAAGCCCTGACAGAGGCGCGGTTACTGTCTGACGAAGTTCTGGAATTTGTTTCTCAGCAGTTGGCTCAGCAAGATATCAACGTGAGTCCCCTCACCTTGCGCTGGAATACGAATGCCGACGTTGAAAGTGAGCCGATTTTGCAGGTAACGCTAACCTACGATGACGCTAGCGCTGAGCAGGCTGAAGCGATCGCTGAACTTCTAATGGATGCGATGGCTGAACAAAGCCGAATCTTCAATACGGTTCAGCTCAATCGAATTACTGAAAACTTGAATGCCTTGCTTCCTCAAGTTGAGCAGGATCTTGAACGGGCTGAGCAACGACTTGAAAATTACATTCGAGAAGAAGGTCCTGTCTTGCAATCTGCTCGTGATGGAAGTTTGGTTGGTGCAATCACGGGTAGTGAGACACAGCAACGGACAATTCAACTGACCCTTGAAGGATTGGATGCACAAATTAACAGTTTACAAAATCGCCTTGGCCTGAGCCCCGATGAAGCGTACGCTTCATCGGCGTTGAGTGCAGATCCAATTATTAGTAATTTAAGGCAGCAGCTCTATCAAAATGAAACGCAACTTGCAATTTTAGGTCAGCGTTTACAGCCCGAACATCCACAAATGGAGCAGTTGCTTATTCAGCAGCAGGCATTTGAAGAGCTTTTGCAACAGCGAGTTCAAGAAGTGATTGGTGGAGATGAGCTAGCGGCTCCCCTTCAGAGCACGGCTCGCATTCGTCAGCGCAGTAGCCTTGATCCAGCTCGGCAGCAGCTTGCGAATCAGTTGGTTGCACTCCAAGCCGAACGAGAAACCCAAGCACAACTTCTAAATTCTCAAATTCGCTTAGAGCAGGAGCTACGAGAAGAATATGAAACGGTTCCCAACAAGCAGTTACAGCAAGCCCAGTTGACCCAAGAAGCATCGCTCAAGCGTGCCTTCTACAATCAAATTCAGGCTCGACTCGAAGATGTTACGTTAGCCGAAAAGGAAACGGTTGGTAGTTTGGTTGTCGCACAGCCCCCCCAAGCTGAAATTCAAGAAGAAGGGGGGCAAAGTCCAGTTGCCATCCTGTTGATTGGTGGCTTCCTTGGAGTCGTTGTGGGTGGCGGGTTAATTGTCTTATTAGATAGCTTGGATTCCACCTTCCGGACAGCAGAGGATCTGCAAAATGCCATCAGTGGGCAAGAAATACCCGTTTTGGGTGTGTTGCCAACCATGCCGACGTCAGACGGCGATCGCCACATTCCTGTGATTGCCGACATCAATTCTCCATATTTAGATGCATTTGAGCGATTTCGGTCCAACATTCGTCGTATGGGGGGCAGCCAACCGCCCGTCATGGTGGTGTTGACGAGTATGGTGGCAAAAGAAGGAAAAACCGTCAGCGCCTACAATCTAGCGATCGCCTCTGCCTACGCCGGACGCCGAACGTTGTTGATGGAAGTGGATTTGCGATCGCCATCTCAGGCTCATGCACTCGGCATCACCGTTGATGAAGAGGCGTTGATTGAACCGCTTAATTATTATGGGAATTCGAATGAATCCATTCGCCTAGTGCCCCATGTTGAAAACTTATATATCTTGCCTAGTCTGGGGGTTCAGCGTCAGGCCGCAGCAATTCTAGAATCAACGGAGATGAAGCGCCTGTTAGAAGATGCGTGCATTCGATTTGACTTCGTTGTGCTGGATGCTCCATCCCTCAGTGTGTGCAATGATGCGCTCTTACTTGAACCATTGACTGACGGCATCATTCTCTCGACTCGGCCAGGGTATACCGAAGAGAGCCTACTGAATGAAGTCGCTGAGCAGTTTCTAGAATCAGATGACGTCCAGCTTCTCGGCGCAGTTGTTGTTGATGCCGATATTCCAGTGGCACCCACTTATCCAGAACAGACAGTGAGTCAACACTCAAGTAGCATTGATGGTACCAATGGAGATGGTTTAAAGGACGTCAGTTTACCGGCAGAACCGGTGAGTGGTCTGGAGCAAATTAGCGCAGGACTTAGGAAAACCGACTGACCTCAAGTCTTTGTAGACCGGCTACAAATCCTTTTATAACGCTACGCACTTAACCCAAACCTGTATTTTTGAGGAAAGCCGCGCTCAGCGCAGCTTTCCTCAAAAATACAGGTCCAGACTTATATGCGTACTGCCATACAAATGAGGATTGCCCGACACTGAAGGGCAATCCTCATTTGTCGGTCTAATCGGACTGTCTATCGTCGGGCTAGCTTTTTAGAAATCTTCCGCAGACGAATAGATTCTGGCGTCACCTCTAATAGCTCATCCGATCCGATGTACTCCAATGCTCGTTCTAGGCTCATTTCCATCGGAGATTGGAGCTGTACCAGTTCATCGCCAGAAGACGCACGGTGGTTGGTTAACTGCTTCGTCTTACACACGTTCAGTTCTAGATCTTGTGGACGATTATGTTCTCCAATAATCATGCCCTTGTAGACCTTGATGCCGGGTTCGATGAAGAAGACGCCGCGATCTTCAGCATTCTTCAAGGCATAGAACGTGGCCGTTCCTTCCTCAAAAGAAATCAACACACCGTTGCGGCGAGTGTCAACGTCGCCCATGAGTGGACGATATTCATAGAAACTATGGCTCATGATGCCTTCACCACGGGTGATGCGCATAAAGTCGCCTCTGAATCCAATCAGGCCCCGTGCTGGAATGATGAATTCAAGCTGGGTTCGTCCGTTGCCGCCCGCCATCATGTTTTGCATTTCACCCTTGCGCTGACCCAGTCGCTCGATACAACCACCGGAGGCTTCATCAGGGACATCGAGGACTAACTGCTCGAAGGGTTCACAAGGCTGACCGTTGACCTCTCGAAAAATAACTTGAGGCTGAGAAACCTGGAATTCATAGCCCTGACGACGCATGGTTTCGATGAGAATGCCCAGGTGCAACTCGCCTCGACCAGAAACTGCAAAGCGGTCAGGAGAATCGGTTTCATTAACCCGCAAGGCAACGTTGGTTTCAAGTTCTCGCATTAGGCGATCGCGTAGCTGACGAGATGTAACGAAATCACCTTCCTGTCCAGCGAAGGGTGAGTCATTCACGCAGAAGGTCATCTGAAGCGTCGGTTCATCCACCTTAATTAGCGGCAAAGCCTTAGGCTCGTCTGGACAAGTGATGGTTTCACCAATATTTGCATCTCCAAAGCCTGCAACGGCGACCAAGCTACCAGCTTCGGCTTCTTCCAGTTCAATCCGATTTAGGCCCTCAAACCCTAGCAGCTTTGTGATTTTTGCCTTAACGGTTTTTCCGTCTTCTTTGACCAGAGCCGCTTGCTGTCCAGCCTGAATCGTGCCGTTGTGAATTCGACCGATAACGATGCGACCCAGGTAGTCGGAGTAATCTAGCGTGGTGACCTGTAGCTGGAGAGGCTTTTCTGGATCACCGATTGGCGGCGGAACATGACGAAGAATGGCCTCAAATAATGGCTGCATGTCTTTCCCTTCGTCCTCAAGGGCATCTTTTGAATAACCCTGAAGACCAGATGCGAAGAGATAGGGAAACTCACACTGATCGTCATCAGCACCTAGCTCTAAAAATAGGTCGAGCACTTTATCGATCGCCCCATAGGGGTCAGCCTGTGGGCGGTCAATTTTGTTTACTACGACAATCGGACGCAGCCCTTTCTCCAGAGCTTTCTTCAACACGAAACGGGTCTGCGGCATGGGCCCTTCATTTGCGTCAACGATGAGAATACAGCCATCGACCATGCCGAGAACTCGCTCGACTTCACCGCCGAAATCAGCGTGCCCAGGGGTGTCGACAATATTGATGTGAATGTCGTTGAAGCGAACAGCCGTATTTTTGGAAAGAATTGTGATGCCTCGCTCTCGCTCAAGGTCATTCGAATCCATGACACAATCTGGAACCTCTTCGCCGTCTCGAAACGTACCGGACTGCTTTAGCAGTGCGTCGACCAGTGTTGTCTTGCCGTGATCAACGTGAGCAATGATGGCAACATTGCGAATGGGGAGGGTCATGGTGAAAACCTATGATTGGAGATGAACAAGAGATGGTGAACAGACGGCCACGCTAAGAATGCGTTGCAGGAACAAATGAACGCATACATTTGAAGGTTCTTCAAAAACTATAACGAAGCCTTAACAATCCTATCCCAATATTTCCCCAACTGGGGCAGCGTAAACGAAATCAAGAGGATTTGGTGTGCAAAGAAATGTTACATTACTGGCGGTTGCTGTTCGCTGTCCGTTGATCAGTTATGTCTTTAGCCATTTAGGCTAGAACGCTGAGTATGATTCGGCTTCTTGGCGCATTGCCCAATGGCTCACCGTCTTGTTCTAACGGAACTGGCGATGGCTATATTTGGGCGTCTAGACCGTTGAGTCTTCTCTGGCCGTGACCGTAGCTAATGACAGATAGTTGAGACTTTCAATCTCTTAACTCTAAATAGTCAGAATTCTCATTCTTGACGTTGCTGATTTGAGGGACCGATGGTGGTGTGACGCTCTAAGTCCTGCATCACCGTTCGTTCTCAACATGAGCAAAGTCTCGTTTCTAAGGTTTCAAGTTGAAGGTTTTAAGGATTAAGGAGCTGGAGATGCGTTCTCTTCGTTGTGCTATTGGAATCGTATTGGCGATCGCCCTCGTATGCTGGTTTCCGGCACTGAGCATTGGAAACGGAGCACCTGTGGCTGGTCAGGGAAATGGATATGCATGGGCTGCTAGCTCGACAGCCATTCGGGTGGCTGATGAACTAAGCGAGCAGGAAAAAGATTTTTCAGGTCAGGCCATCCTTGAAAAGGAATTTATTAGAGCACGACTTGAGAATGCGAATTTTTCTGGAGCTGACTTGCGCGGCACGGTCTTTAGCGGTACTGCCTTGACAGGAGCTAATTTTCACGGGGCTGATCTTAGCGATGTCATCATGTACACCACAGACTTGACGAACGCTGATTTGACCGATGCAAATCTCACTGCAGTGATGTTGCTGCAAACCAGATTGGATGGAGCGGATATCACTGGAGCGGATTTTAGTTATTCAACCATTGACCGCAACCAGCTCATCAAGCTCTGTGGTCGTGCAAGTGGTGTGAACTCTGTGACGGGTGTTGATACTCGTGAGTCGCTTGAGTGCAAGTAGCGTTCCAGTTTTACTTAAGGCTGGTACGCAGTCGGCTGCGCCAACAATCAAGCTATGCCAATAATTAGTTATCACGGCAGGCACACCGGTGCAGCAGAGCAGACCTATCTG
>JBCBLF010000157.1:0-10954 GCA_038520475.1 Cyanobacteria bacterium J06627_8 | reverse complement strand
AACACTGCGTGCTGATTGTGACGGCACTAATGAACAAAGTGCTAGAGGTTGATCTAGAAAACCAGCGTGTGGTCGTGCAGCCTGGGGTGATTAACAATTGGGTAACTCAAACTGTGAGTGGAGCAGGGTTTTATTATGCTCCTGACCCATCCAGTCAAAGTGTGTGTTCCATTGGCGGAAACGTAGCAGAAAACTCAGGAGGGGTCCACTGTCTGAAATATGGAGTGACGACGAACCACGTAATGGGCCTAAAGCTGGTGTTGCCGGATGGTTCCATTGTGGATGTGGGCGGCCGAGTTCCAGAAATGCCAGGGTACGACCTGACAGGAATATTTGTGGGCTCTGAAGGAACACTAGGCATTGCAACGGAAGTAACGCTCAAGATTCTGAAAGCACCAGAGTCAATTCATGTTGTGCTGGCTGACTTTGAGAGCGTAGAAGCGGCAGGGCAAACGGTATCCGATGTGATTGGCTCTGGCATCATTCCTGCGGGCATGGAGATGATGGATAACTTCAGCATCAATGCTGTTGAAGATGTGGTGAAAACGAACTGCTATCCTCGCGATGCAACGGCGATTCTTCTCATTGAGCTGGATGGAACAACCGTTGAAGTGAATGAAAATATCCGCCGCGTTGAAGAACTGTGTCGCACTAACGGTGCCCGCAGCATTCGCACAGCCTCAGATCCGCAAGAACGATTGACTCTATGGAAAGGACGTAAAGCGGCGTTTGCAGCAATGGGCAAAATCAGTCCTGACTATTATGTGCAGGATGGCGTCATTCCAAGGACGACGTTGCCCTATGTGCTCAAAGAAATTGAAGCCTTGAGTAAAAAGCACGGGTATGCCGTTGCTAACGTCTTCCATGCAGGAGACGGCAACTTGCATCCCCTCATTCTCTACGACAATGCTGTTCCAGGGCAGCTTGAGACCGTCGAAGAACTGGGTGGTGACATTCTGAAGCTGTGTGTCGAAGTCGGCGGAAGCATTTCAGGCGAGCATGGCATTGGTGCGGATAAAAAGTGCTATATGCCAGATATGTTCTCAGATGCCGATCTGGAAACGATGAAACAGGTTCGCACAGCCTTTAACCCTAAGGGACTAGCGAACCCTGGCAAGCTGTTTCCCACTCCAAAAACCTGTGGTGAAGCGGCTAGTGCTCAGCCAAAGCAAGCATTTTCTGATATTGAGCGATTCTAAGTTTTAAAGAATCAGACTAGATTAGTATTTCGCTTTCTCCCTTTCAAAAACTTATGTTCGGCAACCCGTACTTCTAGAGAATTGCGATCGCCTACTCCCGTCCGCTACATTAGCACTCGAAGGCAGTGAGTGCTAAACCTGCGGCTATTGGTGTGAGTTGATATTCACGCCGGATTCACTTCGGGCGTATGGGCACTTTACTCTGATTTCCAATGGTAAATGAATACCGGGCAATTAGAGTGGGCAGCTTTCAAAGGTTTTAAGTTCATTTTGCTGTCTAGTCAGTTATTTCTAGGAGGACATTAATGGCAACCGTAAGCTTAGGCGTTTCAACCGTGAAGCCCCTTGGCGATCGCATCCTGGTGAAGGTTAGCGAAGCTGAGGAGAAAACATCTGGTGGTATCATTCTGCCCGATGCTGCAAAGGAGAAGCCTCAAGTTGGTGAGGTGACTGCGGTTGGTTCTGGAAAGCGTAATGACGACGGTTCTGTGCAGTCCCTTGATGTAGCAGTGGGTAACAAGGTGCTGTATTCAAAGTATGCCGGAACCGATTTGAAAATTGGTGGCGATGATTTTGTGCTTTTGCGTGAGCAAGACATTCTTGCCACGGTTGAATAAAGCGTTTCGAGCCTTCGGGGATCATGATCTGGAGCTTAATTTATTGACTTGGTTAACTTCAGATCGTTAACTTCAAACTCCCCTCGTCCGATTAATTGAGAAGAACTCGACGAACTACTAGATTGAGGAACTATGGCTAAGACAATCACATACAACGAAGATGCCCGTCGCGCCCTGGAGCGTGGCTTTGATGCACTGGCTGAGGCTGTTGGTGTCACATTGGGACCCAAGGGTCGCAACGTCGTTCTTGAGAAGAAGTTTGGTGCACCCCAGATCGTCAACGACGGTATCACCATCGCTAAGGAAATTGAGCTCGAAGATCACATTGAGAACACGGCTGTTTCTTTACTTCGCCAAGCAGCGTCTAAGACTAATGATGCAGCAGGTGACGGAACAACGACTGCAACGGTCTTGGCTCACGCGATGGTGAAAGAGGGCTTGCGTAATGTTGCAGCTGGTGCAAATCCGATTTCTTTGAAGCGTGGTATCGATAAGGCAACTGCTAAGCTCGTAGACTTGATTGCAGACAAAGCAATTCCAGTTGCCGACTCTAAGGCGATCGCCCAGGTCGGTACAATTTCTGCGGGTAACGACACTGAGGTCGGTGAGATGATTGCGAAAGCAATGGACACGGTTGGTCGTGAAGGCGTCATTTCTCTTGAAGAAGGAAAGTCTATGACGACTGAACTGGAAGTGACTGAGGGTATGCGCTTTGATAAGGGCTATATCTCTCCTTACTTCGCAACGGACACTGAGCGCATGGAAGCGGTTCTTGATGAGCCTTACTTACTCATCACAGATAAGAAGGTTACTCTTGTTCAAGATTTGGTTCCTGTGCTTGAGCAGGTAGCTCGTGAAGGTAAGCCTCTCGTCATCTTGGCAGAAGACATTGAGAAGGAAGCGCTTGCTACTCTCGTTGTAAACCGGCTTCGAGGTGTGTTGAACGTCGCTGCTGTTAAGGCTCCTGGATTTGGCGATCGCCGGAAAGCGATGCTGCAAGACATCGCCACTCTCACGGGTGGACAGGTCATCACTGAAGATGCAGGCCTGAAGCTTGAGAACACCAAGATTGATATGTTAGGCAAGTGCCGCCGCATCACTATCACTAAGGATGACACAACCATTGTTGCTGAAGGCAATGAGGATGCTGTCAAGGCTCGTGTTGAGCAAATTCGTCGTCAAATCGAAGAGACTGAATCTTCTTATGATAAAGAGAAGCTTCAGGAGCGTCTGGCGAAGCTCTCTGGCGGTGTTGCTGTCATCAAAGTTGGTGCTGCAACTGAGACTGAAATGAAGGATCGCAAGCTTCGTCTAGAAGACGCGATTAATGCAACGAAGGCAGCTGTCGAAGAAGGCATTGTTCCTGGTGGTGGAACCACATTGGCACACTTGGCTCCTCAAATTGATGAGTGGGCGACGAGCACCCTGACTGGTGAAGAGCTCACAGGTGCTCAAATTGTCACTCGTGCATTGTTGTCTCCTCTCAAGCGAATTGCTGAGAACGCGGGTCAAAATGGTGCGGTCATTGCTGAGCGCGTCAAAGAGAAAGACTTTGCAACGGGTTACAACGCGTCTGACGATAACTTCGTCAACATGATCAATGAAGGTATCGTTGACCCTGCAAAAGTTACTCGCTCCGCCGTTCAGAATGCAGCATCTATCGCAAGCATGGTGTTGACCACTGAGTGTATCGTGGTAGATAAGCCTGAGCCTAAGGATGCCGCTGCGGGTGCTGGCGCAGGTGCTGGTATGGGTGGAGACTTCGGCTACTAAAAGCTAAGTTTCGTCGGCTTCATTTGGCGAGAGCGCACTGCGCTCTCGCTGCTCTCCAAGTTAATTCATCTTTGTTTGACGTAAAGCGTTGACAGGTAGCTGTCAACGCTTTTTTGTTTCGCCACTGTTTTTGGATAAAAAGCAGGTGACGATTACGTTTCGAAGAATCGTGCTGAAAAGCTGCTTTCATTTTTGGGGATGAAGCTTTGTTGTTTTATGAGCGATTAGTATAAGCCTGATTGACTAACAAATATCGTCAGTGATTCCTTGAAATAGTAGAGGTACATGTAGGGTTAGAAGATGCTATCAGCGGATCATATCTCGGTACTGCTTTGGAGTTTTACCTATGCATTTAGAGAATAAAGTAGTCATGTGGCTTTGACTGCTGAAACCGCAATCAAAAGCGACTTGAGCAATCGGTTGATCTGTGTTGGTTAATAGTGCTTTTGCACGATTAAGGCGGCATGCAATTATCCAGGCATGGGGAGATTGCCCCACTTTGGCTTTGAACCAGCGTACAAACTTTGGTAGAGGCATGTTTACGATGTTAGCCAGAGTAGTGAGAGATAAATCTTCGCAGAGGTTAGCTTCAATAAATTCAAGCAGTTGGTCAAATGTCCGCTCGGAGTGATTACTCACTTGTGTCGTTACTTCTTGCTGCGATCGCAACGTAAGAATGACGTGAGTTGCAAATTGTCCTGCGAGTGCTTCAAAGTAGAGACGACTGCCAGATGGATGAGTTTGAATAAATTTTTGAGTCGCTCGCCCAATTGCTTTCACCTGCTGATTGTGGATGTCAGAGAGGCGTCGCAGGGTAAGTGACTGATTTGGCGCAATGTCATCAACGTAAGTCTGAAATAGTTCTTGTGACAATGCGAAAATTAGATAGGCTCCTCCTTGCTTAGATTCCGAAAAGGTTTCGCAGTGTGCTGGAGTGAAAGCAAATGTATTGGCAGGCGCACGATAGTAGCTTACCTGATCACTCGCAAATGCGTGATAGCCGCACTGAGGTTCTAACGCAATCCCTAGGATATGCCACTTAGGACGATATCGAACTTGATAAGGCTTCTTGGGACATAGCTCAACAAAAAAGCGATCGCTTTGAAAGCGTTGCCCCACTATTGGAGGATAAATTAATGTAGGAGTGCGCTCATCTCTGAAGGGTAAGTTATTAGAGGTTGTCATCTTTCATGAAGTCTATACTGCAAGATTTTGAAAGATTGAATTTAAAAGATTTATTTTTCCACCCTATCTATCCTCATTCTTATAGCGCTGTGCGCGTTGGTTAAGTACAGTTATGTGCTGGACTATCTTGAATACCGCTATATATCCCTAATATAGCTGTCCTGAATAACTCATTTAGGATTGCTGTAGACAATCACGTCGATTTCGAATAAGGATGTCGAGTATGACACATTTTCCTCAACAACTACGATTACTCCCTAAGTTTGAAGGACCATTTGACGCGTTCAAACTAGAAGCTAAAGACTGTGATGTATTGTTTGCCTCCTATCCGATGGGGACTCATATTCCCCCTCACAGCCACGACACTGATAATGTTGGAATCATTACCCAAGGAGAACTAATTCTCACGATGGATGGTCAAAAAACACGGTACAACGTAGGAGACTGGTATCACGTGCCAGCGCAAACTATCCATGAGGCTTATTTTGAGTATGCAACGTCTGAAATTGAATTTTGGTTTCAGATGAAATAGCATGCTTGACCATTCGCGTCACCGGAATGAAAAATTTAGGTTACTGTAGAGGCGCAAGGGTTACATTAATCTGGTGAGCGACAACGTTACACCGATGTGTCACCTGCATTTTGCAATAAAACCAGTTATCAGACGTATTATCCAGAAGAAATGCCATGATTTCGGGAATTAATCACCTTACATGGAGTGTGACTGACATTGAGGAAGCATTTAGTTTCTACGTCGATGCCTTAGAATTCACACCCATCATGAAATCTGATCGGAGTGCATATTTTCTGGCGGGAGATGTGTGGGTTGCGATTGTTAAGGGCAAACAGCGTGATGATGCTCGCTATGATCACATCGCTTTTCACATTGACAGAGCAGATTATTCGCAACTGGTCTCCAAACTCGTAAATCTTGGAATTAAGCAGTGGAAAGAGAACGAATCAGAAGGGGAATCTTTCTATTTTCTGGACCCATCGGGTAACAAGTTTGAGCTTCATTATTCTGATGTGAACGCCAGAATTCAAGATGGAAAAGCGAATTGGGGTAACGATTTTACGTGGTACCAGTGAGGTTCATAAGCGAAATAAAAACGCGGTATGAAAACGTGCGCAATTTGTAAAAGTCACGAAGAAACCGAGCATAATCAGCTGCAACGTGACGATCTTTACCTGGATATCTACATCCATTGGCAGTGTCAGGCATCTACTGAATACCAGGAGTGGGTGAATTCGCAGCGATTGAACGATCCCCTCTATGATCGCTACTGGGACATGATGACTGTTGGAAAACCAATCGAATGTTCTCACTGTGGCGAACAGCAGGCCATATCACCAAAAGCGGTCGGCATGGGCGCGGGTATTTGGGATTTGAATTGCACACACTGTCATCAACTTTCGACTCAACCGTTGAATGGATACACCGATGATGCGAATTATCAGCAGCTGGAACGATTGCGAAATGATTTTATCTGTTCGCGAGATCTTGAATTAATGGATGAGAGAATCGCCGCAATTTCAGCATCGATCGAATCCGTGAACCGTCGGAAGAACTGTCGTTGTGGTGGTCAGTTCTCTTTGATGGCAAAACCAAGATGCGTTAAGTGCAATGCTGTGCTGATCGATTCTTATTTTCATGTCTCTTTCAAGCCTTTGGTTCCTGCTGAAGCCTAACCGGTTTTTGTGATGGATGCTGCTTTGTGGGGGTGTTGAATTTAATCTGCAACTAATTTCTTTCGACTCCGTCTCTCATAGTGAATCTTGTCGTAGCAGATATCTTGACCTTGCCACGACGGAAGTTCTCCGTTCAGACGGCAGTGGCAGCTAGGGGCTGTCATCATTTAGCGACACAATGCTTTGGGAGTGAGGGTTTTAGACCCTAGCTCAAGACGTTGGGAGGGGCGCGGTAATGTTTATACCACAAGCTTTCTAGTATTAATTGATGACGCGCCTTAATCTTCGCAAAGACCAAAATTGTGCTTTGTCAACAAGTTTTACCAAAAAGTCTCTAGTAGGTGGAGCCTTTCGAATTTAGTGCTTATACTACGGAAGCGAAACGACCAAACACAAGGGACTACGAAAACGTATGTTGGGAGTATTGGTCACGTTGCTGAAAATGCTGGCAAAGGGGCTAACGCAGATGGCGACTGTGTTTAACGCATCTGATGCTGGAGTATGGCGGCTAACGAGTCATCGGGTTTGGCAACGATGGGGCCAATCGCTTCTCCCGGGATTAGGGACGTTGGGACTGGTGTTGCTGCTGTGGCAGTGGGGAGCAAATCAGTATTCTAGTGTGATTTTGCCTGCACCCAGGGATGTGGCGATCGCCCTTCAAATGCTCATCGTTGGGGGACAAGTTTGGACTCCCATTGCAGCGACCACGGGACATGTTCTGATCGGATTTATCCTGGCGTTGAGTTTGGGAGGGCTGCTGGGTTTGCTTGCTGGTCGTCATCCTTGGGTGCACTCTTCTCTGGCTCCAGTGGCGATCGCGTTGCTGGGAACACCACCGATTGCCTGGTTGGTGTTGACGATGGTGTGGTTTGGGTTAGGAAATACCAACTCGATTTTTACGGTGGCGGTTACCGTTAGCCCGATGGTGTTTGCTGGGGTTGCCGATGCACTTGTTACCTTGGACTCCGATCTGCGGGACGTGGCGCACGTCTATCGATTACGGGGGCGATCGCTGTTTAATACGCTCTACTGGCCTCATTTATTATCGCGGCTATTGCCAATCCTGGTGGCGGGTTTAGGCTTAGGCTGGCGGGTCTCTATTATGTCGGAGGTGCTAGCCACTCCTATCGGCATTGGTGCAGCCCTGAACACAGCACGGGCGAACCTGGATACAGCTACTGTCATAGCCTGGATTGTGATTACAATCGCACTGGTTCTTACCTCTGATACCGTGTTGCGACAACTCCAACATCAACTATTGCCCTGGCGACGCGATCGCACTGTCCAGCATCCAAGGCCAGCACAATGATGAGGTTACTTCACCACGTTGGCTTCTCCTATGGTTCTCGGCTCATCGTAGATGGCATTACGCTGGACGCAGCACCAGGAGAAATCTTAGGTTTGATGGGCCCTTCTGGCTGTGGTAAAACAACCGTGCTCAATTTGCTGGCAGGGCTGCTATTCCCAGCAATGGGCCATGTTGCCGTTATGGCCCATGACACCGCCTATGTTTTTCAGGAGCCGCGATTATTCCCTTGGTATACGGCTGTGGAAAACATTGCTGTGGGGTTGAGCGCCCAAGGGATGACGCGACAGCGACGACTGCGGCTGGCGTCAGATTTAGCAGCAACCGTTGGCTTGGAGAAAGCGGTAGATCTGTATCCCACCCAACTCAGTGGCGGGATGAAACAACGGGTCAATTTAGCCAGAGCCTTTGCAGCCAATCCTCAACTCTTGTTGCTAGATGAACCCTTTAGCTCCCTTGATATGGTCACTCGCCAACAATTGCAGCAGATGGTGATTGCCTGGGTCCATCACCATCAAACCACTGCCATTATGGTGACTCACGACTTATCTGAAGCAGTCACGATGGGCGATCGCCTCCTGGTTTTGAGTCAGTCCCCCGCCCGTATCGTCCATCACTGGCAGAACGATCGGCATCCCCATCAGCGTGACCCGGCCTATGTCTATCGCACCTTATCAACCCTTCAAACCGTTCCAGATATTGCCGCTAGTTTCAATCTTGAATGTCAGTTGTAAGCCTTAGGTTCTACCTAAGGATCGTCTATTTTGTCTGATTGCACGTGCTGATTCCACAATTACGAGGAGTGTTATCCCATGATTTGCGATCGCCGTCAGTTTCTTCAATATATGGCTGCTAGTTTAGGTCTAACGATTATCACGAGCTGTACGCAGCAGTCTCCTTCTGTCGATACTCGATTATCTTCTTTGGGAATTGGGGGTTCTCCCATTTTGCTCACCATTCCCCTAGCTTACTTGATCGAGCAAAGCCAGCTATCCGAGGCGATCGCTGACATTGAATTTTTTCCTGTCCGCAACCATGAACAGATGAAGGCATTGCTAACGTCAGAGCAAGGACAAATTACGGCTAACCCGACGGTATTAGCTGCGGGTCTGTATCAACAGCAGATCCCAATTCAATTGTTGAATGTGATGGTGTGGGGCAACATTTACCTATTGTCGGCAGATGGTGCGATCGCTTCCTGGGATGACTTGCGCGGAAAATCGGTGCTGATTCCATTCAAAGGTGGCTTACCCGAAATGCTCTTTCGGTTCCTGGCCACGCAGTCTGGCTTGCAACCCGAACAAGATCTAACGATCCAGTCTACTCAAGATTTTCAGAGTACTGCTCAGCTCTTACTCACGGGGCAAGGAGATGCTGGAGTGTTCTCAGAGCCCCATGCCAGCAATGTTTTAGATAAGGCCCAACAGCAAGGGTTACAGCTATTCTATAGTTTGGATTTTAAGCAAACCTGGGGGCAAGTCACTGGGCAAGCTCCCAGGTTTCCCCAGGCCGGTATAGCGATTCTCAGCAGCGTGGCTAATCATCATCCTGAGATTGTGGAGTTGATCGAAACAGAGCTGCGGAATTCCCTTGATTGGATTCAGCAAGACCCTGCGGCGGCGGCGGCCCTGGGAGCAACATACATGGATCTTCCAGCCTCGATTATTGAGCAATCGTTGAGAACTAATTTGTTTGAGTACTTCACCGCTGCTGCTGCTCGGCCAGAGTTAGAAGTATTCTATCGATCGTTAATTCAAGTCAATCCACAGCTGATGAAGGGACAACTGCCTGACGCTTCGTTTTATCTAGGTTGATGATCAGTACTGAGTGAGTCACCATGCATAACACTCCGCTAATTGATACAGCCCTACGTGTGGTCTCGGTTCAACGAGAACGATACTCGGTGTGTTAGCCCAAATGGCTAAAGCTATCCCAAGCTAAGCGACTGTGAATAAAGTAATTACAAAATATGCAATAGCTCTCGCTGACGCTTTAGAGTGAGTTTGGATGTTGACTGGCTACATCAACTGCGTCTCCAGGTTTGAGCGAAAACAATGAATGCGATAAGAAACACTCAGGCTAGACGGAACATGCCATTCTCCCGCTTGTGTTTTGTCGACAATGTGAGGGTGTTTCTTGTCATGCTGGTCATTGCCCATCATGCTGGACAACCCTATGGGCCAACAGGGGGTATGTGGCTAATTTTTAATCCAGAGCGGGCTGATATTCTTGGGGCATTTTTTGCGACCAATGCAGCTTTCTTCATGGGATTGTTTTTTCTAATTTCTGGCTATTTTGTGCCAGGCGCCTATGAGCGTAAAGGCGCAATGGTGTTCCTGAAAGAGCGTTTCTTAAGATTAGGCATTCCAATTCTGTTCTTTGCGCTGCTGGTGTTTCCTCCAATCTTTTACTTTGTTCAATCAGGGGAGCTTTCCTTTGGTCAATTCTTCTTTGGAATTTATGTCAGTCAAGTACGAATGCAGGTTGGACATCTCTGGTTTCTTGTCCATCTACTGTTCTATGCAGTTTGTTATGTCTTATGGCGTCGAGTGAGGAGACGATACATTAGGCTTGAGCCAGAACAGTCAAACATGAAAGCCCCTCAGCACAGCCTAATTCTGATGTATTTGGCTGTGTTAGCAATAGTGACATTTGCTATCCGGATTCAATTTCCGATCGATATCTGGAAAAATTTACTGTGGGTTATTCCCGCAGAAATTGCTCATCTGCCCCAATACGCCAGTCTTTTCGTGATTGGCATCATTGCTTATCATCGTGACTGGTTTCGGAGGATGCCGGCTCAACGAGGCTTGATCTGGTTGAGCATTGGTTTAGGTGCAACTCTACTCCGATATGGCTATGCTGTGGCTGGAGACCGATTATCTCTCACTGGGTTGATTGCCGGTGGAGGCTGGGATTGGCGATCGCTCGTTTGGAGTACGTGGGAAGCAGTAATTTGCGTGGGGCTGTGTGTGGGTTTGCTCGTCTTTTTTCGCGAACGAATCAATGGACAAGGAACGTGGGGGCAAATCTTATCTAAAAATGCTTATGTCGTTTATTTGACTCATATTTTGATCATCATTCCCATCCAGTTTGTAGTTGCACCTATTTCGATTTCCCCGTTACTAAAGTTTTTTCTTGTCACTTCAGTTGGCATTCCATTATTTTTTCTAAGTGGGCATTTT
>JBCBLF010000156.1:0-10965 GCA_038520475.1 Cyanobacteria bacterium J06627_8 | reverse complement strand
AGATTCGTCGTATCTGTGCGTTTGATGGGATCTTTTTTCACTCCCTCGAATAGAGTTGTGAGCTTCGTGAGGGGATCGTAGGTACAGATGCCTGCGTCGTCGTATTCGCGACGATCATAGATGAGGTCGCGGCAGACTTTTTGGTGATCGGGTTCAATTTTGGCGATGGGCAGAATCTTGGCGGCACTGACGATCGCCGCATCCATTCCCACCTGCGTCGATTCGTGCAAGAACATGGAGTTCAGCACCATCCGCGCCACGGGATTCAGGCCAAAGGACACGTTCGATACGCCAAGCAACATGTGAACGCCGGGTAAGTTATCCCGAATCATGCGCATGGCTTCGATGGTTTCTCGGCCATTCACCCGGTCTTCTTCAATTCCCGTAGAGATAGGAAGCGCAAGGGGATCATAGAAAATCTCATGGGCTGGGATGCCGTATTCCAAAATGTCTCGGTAGGCGCGCTGGGCGATCGCAAACTTCTTCTCCGCTGTCCGCGCCATCCCATCTTCATCAATGGTGCCGACTACCACACCTGCCCCATACTTCTTGGCCAGTTCCAACACCTTGAAAAATCGCTCATCGCCATCTTCATAGTTCGTGGAATTGAGGATGCACTTACCGCCTGCAACTTTCAGTCCAGCTTCCATCTTTGTCCACTCAGTGGAGTCGAGCATCAGCGGCAGTGTGACGTTGGTCACGAGGCGAGAGGCGAGTTCATGCATGTCCTTTTCACCATCGCGTCCCACGTAGTCCACGTTCACGTCAAGGATATGGGCTCCTTCCTTAACCTGGGATTTTGCTAGGGCCACCAGTCCGTCCCAGTCTTCAGCATTCAGCATTTCACGGCATTTCTTCGAACCGCTCGCATTGAGGCGTTCGCCAATAATCAGGAAGGAATTGTCTTGGTCATAGGGTTGCGGCGAATAGAGAGATGCAGCCGACGGAACGTAATTGAATGCGGGACGCACATCAGGGTCTTGTAGAGTCGAATGGCCATTCGACTCCTGGTTGATTGTGGAATTGGTCGAATGGTCGGGCGCCTCTGTGTTGACGGAATTGGTCGAATGGCCATTCGACCCTGCGGAGGGCTGTCGAACCAGACGCTCCTTTGGCGTCAAATCCGTGACCATTTCGGCCAACTGCTGAATATGATCGGGTCGAGTACCACAGCATCCTCCAATCACCTGTACGCCTAAGTCCTCAACAAAATGCATGAGCGACATGCGTAGCTCTATCGGTGTGAGGCGATAGTGGGCTTGACCACCCACGTTTTCAGGCAATCCCGCGTTCGGAATACAGGAGACGACAAAGGGGGAGTGAGCCGACAGATGCTTGATGTGCTCCTTCATCAAATCGGGTCCAGTGGCACAGTTCAGCCCCAAAATATCGATGGGATAGGGCTCTAGGATGGCCAGAGCAGCACTCATTTCTGTACCGACGAGCATGGTACCTTGCTGCTCCATGGTCACCGACACCATGATGGGAAGTCGCTGACCGGTTTGTTCAAAGGCTTCCATGACGCCGTTGAGCGCCGTTTTAATCTGCAAGACGTCCTGACAGGTTTCAATGAGCAGCAGATCTGAGCCGCCGTCAATCAGTCCCCGAGCCTGTTCGATATACGCGTCAACCATCGTGTCGAAATCGAGATGGCCCAGCGTCGGCAGTTTGGTGCCCGGTCCCATTGAGCCAGCCACGAAACGAGGTTGATCAGGCGTTGAGAATTCTGACGTGACTTCTTTCGCAAGTTCAGCAGCTTTTTTATTGAGTTCATAGGCGCGATCGCCCAGATCATATTCTGCTAGAACGATGGACGTGCCCCCAAAGGTGTCGGTCTCAATGACATCGGCTCCGACCTCTAGAAATCCCCGATGCACTTTTTTAACGGCTTCTGGATTTGTAACCACCAGGTATTCATTACACCCTTCGTACTCGGCTCCCCCAAAGTCCTCGGCTGTCAGTTCCTGTGCTTGCAGAGAGGTACCCATCGCCCCATCAAACACAAGAACGGGGCGGTCAGGACTATGAAGGCGATCGAGGAATGCATTCGTCATAATCAAAAAATCAGAAATCGGTGTACATCGGTCAGAGCTTTTTCTCAATGAACCATCAGACCGTGACCTGCTAGACCGTCACAACTGTCAACGCTGATGGAGATTGACTCTAGTTTGATGAAGAAACGATAAGACGCTGATTCTAGCGTACCAAGTCTGGTGGTAATTATTGATATCGCTTTAGCGATTTAGAATAGAACGCTCAATAGCATTCGGTTTCTTGGCATAAAGCCAAGCGGGATTGAGTATCAGTCATCACGACGCGATGTGCTCAAGCAAAACTGAGATCTTCTCAGGTAAGCCCACACTCCGTGAGGCTTTTCTGTAAAATCCATGTTTTATCCACGCACTGGAATCTAACGGTTTAGGTCTCAACGTTCTTCGATGCTGTCTTGCAAGACAAGCGTTTCAGGTGGCTGGCAGATGACCTGGCTTGGGTTGTTGCGGAGCACAAGAGATTCGGAAGGTGATGGAAAATTAGACGCTCTGTCAGACTGCCTGTCTATTCCTGGTCGACTCGATTCATCGCGATTGTCATCGTCAGTGCCTTGTGAGTCGACCGGCATTCCTAAGATGTTTCGCAACTGTCGCCATAGTTGCTGCGCCATTGACCGAACCTCAGATGTCTCGTCTTGCTCATCGACTGACTGGGGATCTGGCGACTGGGTTTCTCTCTCATCGGGCACATCATCAAACACTTGAGCCCGTAGTTCTAAATCTTCGGCGCTGAACTGATTGGTGCTTTTGACGTTGCATATTCGCATCAACCCAATTGGAGTATCGACATCCGTTGGCCAAAGGTATAGCTCAAATTCAGGATCAGAGACCCAGAGCCCAGTCATCTCTAGTTCCCATTGTGTCGATTCCCGTGCTGCATTGAGGTTTTCTCTAAAGACGGCGTTGAGGACAGGAACCGTTTCACGATTTCGCACCATCCATCGACGAACTTCAGGAATTGACAACACGCCGAGTTCGTCTTGAAGCGTTTTGTCTACAATATCCAGAATAGGCCGAGGCTCGCGAACGGGCTGCATAATACCATTGGTTTCCAATCTCACCACTTGTAGTGCGGGAAAATCGTCAATCCAGCGTTGCAGCAAAAAATTAGATCGAAACAAGCAGCTGACGACAAGACAAATGAGCGTTGTGATGACGAGCTGTTGTCGGACTGGCGGCGAGGGCAATACAAATTGACCCGATGAGAAGGAGAAAATTTTGGGCAACACCGCATAAATTGCAAAAATGATAGGCCAACTGATGAACACGAGCGGCCTTGAGTTTGGCTCCCAGACTTCAAATAGAAAACCGCTGGTTAAGGCACTCGTCGCCCAGATGGCAGGTTTCAGCTTGATTCCCAAAATCGGGATAACGAGCTTTTGCGCGGCTAATACCCATCCGATGGCGACGGTCAAGAACACCCATGCCATGGTAAATAGCACGCGTGATGTCCCGATGAGCTCATCGGAGGCTGTCTGTGCATCATCGGAAGAGGATGTGTTAAACGGCAAGAGGCCCGTGCCCACATCATTCCAGCTTAGCCATGCCAATCCCCATGAGAAAACGCTCAGCCAGAACACAGATTGCCAAGAAAAGGCCTGTTTCGGCCAGAAGATGTCGATCAACTTCCGGGCAGCGTCATTGAGTAAGGCCAGTATCGGATTCATGGTTGAGATGAACGTAGGTGTTAAGGCATGAGCAAAGCAGGCTCCAGAATATCTGTAAATTGTAGAGCGATGAGTAGAACCAGAATGACGCCATAGCTAAACGAATTGCCAGAGATGACCGCCTGGAGGATATCAGGTTGAGATATGCCTGACTTTGATTGCCTTGGGCGAACAGCGACAGCCTGAAAGAGATTTCGGCGCCCTGTAAATGTAGCAGCATTGAAAAAAGGCTTATCGCTGAGAAAATGGTCAAGCAACAGGAATCCGAGCCACTCTATGCCAATTGTTCCAAAAAAAGTGATGAAGGCTAGGGGAATCAACCAGGTTAATATGGCTGCATCCAACTGACCGAAAGCAATGTAGTTGACGATCTGAAACTTTAGAGCATCTGGCAAAAAGAAAGGACTCGAAAAAAAGATTAACCATCCAATGATGGTCGAGAGGAGATTAAGCGACGCCGCATATTCGATGCATTTCCGTGGGAGATATTGAAGCTGTTGCTGAATAATGAACGCTTCGATGGCGATCGCCAGCACCAGGAAAAGCACTTGAGTTGTAATGACCTTGAGAGGAAGAACATATAGAAGAGTGTCCATGGTTGCCGACTTGAGTTCCTCACTTTCATCTCATCCATATCTGGCTGTAGATCATCTAATTGCGTATTAATGGTTCAGCTCATGGTGATTTCAATCATGACAATACCCACTAGACCTATCGTTCAGCTATCCATATACGAGATATCTTTCGCGATGCAACGATTTCTCACAACTACGACCATTCACAGAATCATTCAACGACAATTAGTGTAATAATAAGCTCGGCTCTACCGTTAGCGTTTCATCTGAACTGATTTAGCAGATATGCGCTATCCATGGGGTCTCTTGTTCAGGAGACACGCACTAGAGTTTTCCCGTCAAGACGCTGGTTTTCAACCATTACTCAAAACAATAGCCCGAAACTATCGCTTTAGCTATTTAGGCATGGACACCTTGGAACAGTCGGTTCCCTGGCCTATTGCCCAATGTCCTGCTGTCTCTTGTTCTTATGGAATTGGGACGGCTACACGACAAACGCAGCCAGTGTACACCCGCTAAGATAAAGCCCTGAACGTAATTTCCTATGACTCTGCGAACGATGACACGAACTGGCGTCGGTATCCGAACAGCCCAAGGCCGAACAGAACGCAATACAGGCCAAATTCACGTCTACGATGGAGCTGGGAAAGGTAAATCCCAAGCTGCGCTAGGTGTGGTGTTGCGTTCCATTGGTCTTGGTATTCGTGAATTTCTAGAAACCCGGGTGCTGTTGTTACGGTTTCTGAAAGGCCCAGGCCGGACCTACGACGAAGATGCAGCGATTGAAGCCCTTCAGCGAGGCTTTCCGCATTTAATCGATCAGGTTCGAACCGGACGATCAGAGTTTTTTGGTCCGGATGATGTGACGAAGTTTGATCGCCAAGAAGCCCAACGGGGTTGGGACGTGGCGAAGGGGGCGATCGCCTCAGGTCTCTACTCAGTTGTAGTGTTGGACGAACTCAATCCAGTTCTGGATTTGGGGTTGCTGTCCACTGACGATGTGGTGCAAACCCTGAAACGGAAGCCTGCTCACTTGGAAGTGATTGCGACCGGACGGGGTGCTCCTCAGCCGTTGCGCGATATCGCGGATCTCCATTCTGAAATGAAGCCGCATCATCATCCCGATGCTGCTGTGCATGGCATTTCAGGTATCGAAATTTATACGGGAGATGGCAAAGGGAAATCAACCAGCGCTTTGGGTAAAGCGCTTCAGGCTATCGGTCGGGGCATCAGCCAAGACAAGTCCCATCGAGTGCTGATTATGCAATGGCTCAAGGGTGGAAAAGGATATACCGAAGATGCGGCGATCGCTGCTCTCCGTCAAATTTATCCAGAACTTGTGGATCATCAGCGTTGTGGACGAGATGCCATCGTCTGGCGAGGACAGCAGCAGGAAATTGACTATGTTGAAGCCGAAAGAGGATGGGAGATTGCGCGGGCGGCGATCGCCTCTGGTCTTTACAAAACCATTATGTTGGATGAACTCAACCCAACAGTGGATCTGGAGTTGTTGCCACAATCACCAATCGCTCAGGCGCTATTGAGAAAGCCGCGAGATACGGAGGTTATCATCACCGGGCGCTGCAAACATCCTCCGTCTTATTTTGACCTTGCGAGTGTCCACTCTGAAGTCTGCTGCCACAAGCACTATGCAGAAAAAGGGGTTGACCTCAAACGTGGCGTTGATTTTTAGATAACGGTTAATCAATCAATCCAGTTCATGTGCAGGTTTTTCGGGTTGTCACGTGAGTACTGATGGGCTGAGAGATCTCAATTGGTGTGTAGACTCTGTCGCCACACCACTGTGCGTCTTGGATTGAAGAAAAGCGATTAAACGTAGCCGTGTATTCTCGGATGAAGTTTGGGTATGTTATGTTAGGTTCAATAAAAGAATATAAACGCGTGAGGTTTGAGGTCATTCTCAACTGAATGCTGGCTGGTCTAGGTGACTGCATTGAGCAGATTACCTTGGCTCTTTTTTTTGCCAAATTGTTTCAAGTCAATTTTTTTAACGTCTTTAAAAAACCTGAGGGTTGTTTCGATGAATCTAGTGACTGCTCTGGGATTGGTTGCCGGTACGCTCACAACAGCCGCTTATTTGCCACAGCTGATTAAAACGTGGCGTTCGAAGTCTGCTGGAGATATTTCTTGGTCAATGCTAATCACTCTCTGCCTTGGCATTGTTCTGTGGCTCGTGTACGGCGTTTACGTTCACGATATTCCAGTCATTCTGGCCAACATCGTAACGTTGCTTCTAACGTCTTTTATCTTGATCCTAAAGATTCGCTACCGGACGCCTGTTCAATCACTTGCGATTCCTCAATCGTCGGTTACGGATGCTCCGATCGCCGTCCGATAGTTTGCACGGTACCGATCAAAACTGAATTTTCAACAACTGAGTTGGACTGATTCGTCAGGCCGACTCATTTCGCAGTGGAGCGTGGCATCATATCTGTTCCACTGTTTTGTGTAGTTCTCTAATTTTTCTGGCGTCCTTTTTTGCCGAGCGGTTGTGCACATCACTCGTGTTCTAGCGTCAGCGCAACGAACCACATTATTTTTCAGCCATCGTTGATTTAGCGATCGCCGTTCCAACGCGATGAAGAAGTTCTTCAGGGCGAATGGGATTATTGAGAATGTCATCAGCCCCAGCTTCTCTAAGTAGCCGTTGATCCATGGCAGTTAGGTTTGAGCCAAGGGCAATAATGTTTAAATTCTTTGTCAGCGGGTTTAATCGTAAGCGGGCAATCATATCTTTGCTATTCGTATCCGGTAGATGGGTGCTTACGATGACAATGGCTGGTTGCAGCACTTCAATTTGGCTAACAGCGGTTGAGCCTTCTAGCATCCAAATCAGTTGATATCCTGCTGCCATCAACATGTCAGAGATAAAGTGAGCGCTTTCTTCCTGACTCTCAATCAGGACGACTCGACCTAAGGGATGAGATATCTTTGATGGACTGGAAGAGGTGTTCTTACCTTGATTTGAGGATGGATATCGAGGCAGTGTCACGGTGAAAACAGTGCCAACATCTAGGGTTGAATGGCACTCAATGCACCCCCCGTGGAGCTCGACAAGCTGTTTGGTTAAGGCAAGGCCAAGCCCGGTGCCGTCATATTCGCGCCGATAGGAGCTGTCAAGCTGCCTAAATTTCTGAAAGATATCGGCTTGGAGATGTTCAGGAATTCCAATGCCGGTGTCTTTAACCTGAATGACAACGGAGTCTTCAAACGCAAGTGCACGAAGAGTCACTGTCCCGCCAGAATTAGTGAACTTGATTGCGTTGCTCAAAAGATTCAAAATAATTTGTCGAATCCGACGTGGGTCAGCGATGAATGGGTCGAGCTGAGGTGAAACATGGATATCCAGCTCCAGCCGAATATTTTTATTTTTAGCCTTAGCAAAGTAGCTCTTTAGCGTTTGCTGCACCAAGATGGATAGAGAAAAGTCCTCTAAGACAAGCCCCATTTCCCCAGATTCAAGCTGAGATAAGTCGAGAATATCGTTGATCAGTTCTAGTAAGTGTTCTCCTTGGCGATGAATGTTTTGAAGATATTGCTGTTGCCGATCTCTTAATTCATCGCTGTTTGATGTCAAGGCAGTATCGCCTGACCACCGAAGCAACGTTGATGACATGCCTAATATGTACGTCAGGGGGGTCCGCAATTCGTGGCTCATGGCAGCGAGAAATTCACTCTTCGCTTGATCTGCAACTTGAGCAGCCAGCATTGCATTATGAAAGATTTGTGTTCGTTGATCTAAATCAGCAGTGAGAGACGAGTCCACCTGTTGAAGCTGGCGCTCTGGTTCTTGTCTATTCGAAGAATAGGGAGGCGCAAGGTCAGATTGTTGAGACAGTAGGTGAACAAGCTCTAACGTAAATTCTGTTTGAAGCCCTGGGCTATTGGCTTGCAGTAGGGTTAATGCATGTCGGAGTTTTGAATGAAGGCTATGTTCTGGTGGCACATCATTACACAAATCTCGAATGAATGTTGCGATCGCCCTCGGATCAAATGTCAAATCGATGCGATATCGAGTCCAATACTGTTCGTGCTGTTGAGTATCGCTATGATGATCGCGGCTAGAGAATACTGGATATGGATAGTGCGTTCGTTCACGGATGGTCGATGAGGATTCGAGAGGACGTCCAGGCTCTGGTGTTGTGTTGTTGATGGGCTGATGGCTTCGATGATCGTCTTGAACGTTGGACAAGGTGTCAGAAACGTCTTCTGTGCTGGAGAAAGCGGTATACTGACGTGCCTGTCTCGCCCGGAGTGGAGGAGTGCGATCGCTTCGTTGGTCTTCAGGGTTCGATTGTGTCTGACGGACCGATGATTGAGATGGGATGGATGATGGCTTCGATTCAGCTTCATTGGGAAGATGAGCGGAAAGAGGCTGGGAGGGTTGCAGATGGCCTGGATAGTACTCGTTTTGTTGCTCTTGACCAATAAAAAGCGCGCTAAACGGTTCTGAGGTCACTAATACAAACCGATTGTGACTGAGGTCAGCTAGCCGGGAAGCCGCAAGTTCTGGCACAGAAATAACGAGCCGATCGGTGACAATACAGAAGTCTTCATCTTGCAAACTAACGGTCCGCTGTAGCAACTCACTAAGCTGCTCAAAAAGCTTTGTTGAAACCGTTCGATGCGATGAGAGAAAAGAGGAAGTTTGCATAAATCTGAGCAATATGCGGGATCAAAAAGGCTCTCAGAATAGCTCACTGTGGCCCAGCTGACATGGGATGCTGACGGCCTTGCTCGATTATGGTATCTTGCTAATTCGCTGATCCCAGCGAAACTAAAGAATCTTGCAATCGTTGTCGAGGACGACCTCTGTGCACCGAATCGCGGCGACCCCAGGCGGGTGGACTCCTGAATCAGAAGGCGTTGTTTTTGTTGAACAATCGTCTGCGCCGATAGTTGTCTTGTCTGCAGCTGACACCGATATTCAAATACTCGCTCGGGCGATCGCCCAATTGCCGAATGACTTTCCATCGGTTCGAGTTGCTAATCTCTTGCATCTCCAGCAACAGTTAACGATCGATACCTATGCTGATGATGTATTGCGTCACGCGCGTATCATTGTTGTCCGCTTGCTGGGTGGCCGTGGGTATTGGCCCTATGGTGTCGAAGTTCTTAAGCAGCTTGCAGATGACGATGGTATTGCAGTGGTCTTTGTCCCTGGGGATGACCGTCCAGCTCCTGATCTAATCAGCCACTCAACGGTTTCCCTTTCGACGGTGAATCAGATTTGGCGATACTTTACTGAAGGAGGGCTCGAAAACATTACCCGACTCCTTCAGAGCCTTTCAGACATTGGACTATCCACGACCTACAATCCTCTCCCGCCAGAAACGATTCCATTGGTTGGAACCTACACTCCTGAGCCCTGGCGAGGCCCGTCAACTGGCGATCGCCAGCTCCAGCATGCCCCTGTGTTACCGAATGCGCCTCGAATCGGCATTCTCTTCTACCGAGCACATTACCTCGCTGGAAATACCACTCCCATTGATGCGCTGTGTCAGGCGTTGATTTCTCAAGGTATGGAGCCAGTGCCGCTGTACGTCTCTTCCTTGCGAGACCCTAATATTCAAGCAGAGGTGTTAGACCTCTTGCTGCACGATGGACAAGGAGTCGATTCTCATCCGACCAGACGACCCATTCGAGCGGTGCTCAATACCACCAGCTTTGCGATCGCCCGTCTAAACGACGCGACGCTAAACCTCGATATGTGGAAACAGCTTGATGTTCCGGTGATTCAGGTTGTCTTAAGTAGTGGCACCATTGAACAATGGAGCGATCAGTGGCGGGGACTGTCGCCGCGAGATATGGCCATGAATGTGGCGTTGCCTGAAGTTGACGGACGTATTATTAGCCGTGCTGTTTCATTCAAAGCGGTTCAATCGCGTAGTCAAGCGTTAGAAACAGATTTGGTTGGTTACAAACCCGTTAGCGATCGCATTCATTTTGTTGCTGAACTTGCGGCCCGGTGGGCGATACTCGCAGAGACACCTGTGGCCCAACGCCGCATTGCTTTAATCCTGGCAAATTATCCTAATCGCGACGGGCGACTTGCTAACGGTGTGGGGCTAGATACGCCAGCCAGCTGTATTCAAATCCTGAACGCCCTGAAGGTTGAAGGCTACAGTATCGACGACATTCCAAGTGATGGGAATGAGCTGATGTATCGGTTGACCAAAGGCGTCACCAACGATCCTGAAGCAAGAGACTATCGTCCGACTCATCAGTTCGTCGATAGTGCCAACTACCTCCAGTATTTTCAAGGTTTACCCCAAGCGGTTCAACAGGGCATTGTTCATCGCTGGGGCGATCCCAGCGATGAAGATAGTATCCGGTTTTCTTCGGCTCACTCCTTCACTGCTGCTGCTCCTCATGCTTCCATTCGCGCTGCTCAAATTCCTATTCCCGGTATTCAATTAGGCAACGTCTTCATCGGTATTCAACCTTCGCGGGGGTATGATGCCGATCCATCGCTGAATTATCACGCGCCCGATTTAGAGCCAACCCATGATTATTTAGCCTTCTACTACTGGGTGCGCGAGTGTTTTGGAGCTCAGGCGATCGCCCACATCGGCAAACATGGCAATCTCGAATGGCTGCCGGGGAAAAGCATTGCCCTTTCCAATCGCTGTTATCCTGAGGTCGCATTCG
>JBCBLF010000155.1:0-10991 GCA_038520475.1 Cyanobacteria bacterium J06627_8 | reverse complement strand
CAGGCTGCTCCCCTTATTCGACCTGACGCAACCTATCTCATCACCGGAGGATTGGGAGCCCTCGGTCTTCGCCTCGCGCGATGGCTGGTCGACCAGGACGCTCAGTATCTTATCTTATTGGGACGGCGATCGCCCACTGAAATGACTCAGTCTGATAGAATTCCATCGAATTCACCCCAATCTGAAACCGCTCAACAGGTCATCCATGAGCTAACCGAAACGGGAGCAACCATTCAGGTCCTCCAAGCCGATCTTGCCCAGTTTCAGAACCTACAAACAGTGCTATCTCCATTTTTGTCTCCCCAATCATCACCCCTGCCGCCGCTCAAAGGCATCTTTCATCTGGCAGGGTGCATTGACGATGGTATTCTTCAGCAACAAACCTGGTCGAAATTTGAGACCGTCATGGCCGCTAAAGTGCAGGGCACCTGGCATTTACACCAGTTGTCTCGCGACCTTGCGCTTGACCACATGGTGCTCTTTTCGTCAGCCGCATCTCTGCTGGGTTCTGCCGGGCAATCGAACTATGCGGCCGCCAATGCATTTCTTGATGCAATCGCCCACTACCGTCATCGACAGGGATTACCCGCCCTGAGCATCAATTGGGGAGCCTGGGCAGAATCTGGCATGTCAACACAGACCCGCGCGACTCAGCGATTATCCCGCGCGGGTCAGCAATTCATCCCTCCAGACACTGGGCTAGATAGTTTGGCCATGCTGATGACCACCTCAGCTGCACAAATCGGGGTGTTACCGGGTGATGGGTGGATGAATGCTGTCGATCCGTTTTTCTCTGCACTTCAGCCACTTGCGGATTCAGTATCTGGGAGCAGCACGAGAACCGATTATCCAGGTCGTCATCAACCAAACGGAACTGCATCATCCCGATTCGGTTCTCAACCCGCGCAAATTTTGGACCGCATACAGACGATTGTCGATAGTACTCAATTATCTAGCGACCTCGACGATCAACGAGCCTCTATCCGAACGCTCCTGCTTGACCATGTGCGGCAGCATGTGGCAATCGTGTTGGGCCTTGATGTCGCAGTCCTGACTGATCCCCAAAGCGGCTTTACCGACTTAGGACTGGACTCTCTCACTGCGATTGAACTGCGCAATCGTCTACAAACCACATTGGAGCGGCCTTTCTCCGCAACCCTAATCTATGACTATCCAACTCTATCTGCATTAACCGATTATCTGCTGACTGTGGTGATGCCAGAGACCGCTCCCAAATCTGCCATTCCCTCTCCTTCCACGCCTCCAGATCAGGATAGAAACACGCGCTCTGCCGAGGCGATCGCCAACCTAGACGAAGCAGAAGCAGAAGCCCAATTACTCGAAGAATTGAAGCGCCTTGAAGACAATCGAGCTGATTTATGACCCAGTCTGACCCCAATCTGTCTCCCACGAAACGAGCCCTATTGGCCCTCACCGATCTCCAAGCAAAACTCGATGCGATTGAACAGGCTCAACATGAACCCATCGCACTTATTGGCATAGGATGCCGCTTTCCGGGCGGTGCTGAAACACCCGAGGCATTTTGGTCACTCTTGCAGCAGAAAACAGACGCTATCACCGAGGTTCCAGGCGATCGCTGGTCCATTCAACGCTACCATCATCCCGATCCAGACCATCCTGGAACAATGGTGTCGCGCTGCGGAGGGTTTGTACCTCACCTGTATGATTTTGATGCTCCATTTTTTCGACTCTCTCCCCGAGAAGCGATGACCCTCGATCCTCAACAGCGCCTCATGCTTGAGTTGGGGTGGGAAGCGCTCGAACATGCTGGCATTTCGCCCGATAGCCTCACTGGACAACCCGTAGGCACGTTCATTGGCCTCAGCAGTATTGACTATTGGCAGCGAGTGCTTGCCCAGCACTCCGATGCTCTTGATGCTTACCCAACCACAGGCAACACCCACAGCGTTGCAGCCGGACGGCTCTCGTTTCTATTGGGAATCACAGGGCCGAGTTTAGCAATCGATGCGGCATGTGCATCGGCCCTGGCCGTTGTGCACCTGGCCTGTCAGAGCCTTCGCCAGCGGGAATGCGACATGGCCCTAGTCGGAGCCGTCAACCGCATCCTGACGCCCGAGGCCAGCATTATCTTCTCTAAATCACGCATGCTCTCCGCTGATGGGCGATGTCGAACCTTCGACGCCAGTGCCAATGGCTTTGGTCGGGCAGAAGGGGGCGGCATGGTCGTGCTGAAACGACTCCGAGATGCAGAATCCGCAGGCGATCGCATCCATGCGGTCATTCTTGGATCAGCTGTGAGTCACAACGGACGCACCAGTGGCCTCACTGTGCCTAATGGAATTGCTCAACAGGCCGTAATTCGTCAAGCTCTGAAGGCAAGCCGCATCAAGCCCTCCGAAGTAACCTATGTGGAAACGCACGGGACGGGAACGGCGCTGGGTGATCCCATCGAAGTTGGAGCCTTGGGAGCTGTCTTTGGCGATCGCCCAGCCGACTCAAATTCCCCTCTAATTTTGGGTGCAGTCAAAACAAACATCGGACATCTCGAAGCGGCTGCAGGTATGGCCGGACTCATCAAAACTGTTTTGGCCCTGCAAACCGACCACATTCCAGCAAATTTGCACTTAAACACCCCTAATCCTCATATTGATTGGGCGAATCTGCCGGTTGTCGCGCCAACGGACGCCCTCTCCTGGCCTACCCACGAGACTCCACGCACTGCTGGAGTGAGCGCCTTCGGCTTCAACGGCACAAATGCTCACATCATTCTTCGCGAATCGCCCTCATCGTCTAGTTCCACCGTGGATCATGGGCTTGACTCCGACACCCAGCGCTCCAAAAACGACGCTACATCCTTGTCATCAGAGCAACCTGCATCTGCGATCTATCTCCTTCCCCTTTCAGCGCGCACCTCCACGGCCTTAAATCAGTTAGTCGCCCGCTATGCCCGACATCTCTCTACCCATGCCACCCTTAATCTGAGAGACATCTGTTACACCGCCAGCGTGGGGCGATCGCACTTCTCCCATCGACTCGCCATTTTGGCGACATCCACCCAGCAATTGCGCCAAATCCTAGTCGATGTACTAGCTGGACGGAGCCACAAGACCTGTTGGAGAAGTGACGGGCCATCTCCTGATCTCGACACCAACGCATCCACCATGGAACAGGTTGCCCGTCGTTATGTCCAAGGCGAAGCGATTGACTGGCAAACGATGTATCAGGCAAATTGTGAGACGAATGATTCGAAAACGGGCAAGCTCAGCAGAGTTGTGTTGCCAACCTATCCTTTTCAACGCCAATACTATGGAATCGACTGAGATGGAATTGCTTAAAACCATCATGAAACCGATGGAACAAGAATGTAGATTGATCCATCTCGGCTTAATATAACTTCAGATGCCAGTTCCTAAGAAGAATCGCCAATTGTTTGAGGTATTTATGGTTGCTCCCCATCGAAATTCTTATCGCCGCTGCAATGGTCGGCCAATCCTAGTTCTCCCAGGCCTAAGCTGTTTGGGGGCGATCGCCCTATCCATAGCCGTTTCCTCATTTGTGTCTCCGACACCCCAGTCAGCGGCTGCACAGCCTCAGGTGACTCAACATCAGAAGAATGCGTTGGCGTCTTTGTCGGCTCAAGAGCGGGCAACCCTGTCTCAAGGTCAAGCCACCGTATCAGGTAGTGAAGGCCGATTTGTTGGACGCGTGGTAGTCAATGCTCCGGCATCGACCACATGGGATGTATTGACGGACTACAATAATTTCGAGCGATTCTTTCCCCATGTAGAAAACAGTCGGCTCTTGGAATCGGCAGGCAATCGGCGGGTCTTTGAGCAACTAAACGCCGTGCGGATCTTTCCGCTGACCAGCCGTAGTCGAATTGTTATTGCAGCAACGGAAAACTACCCTCGACAGATTGATTTCAGCTTAGTTGAAGGAGATGCTGATGCACTCCAAGGATTGTGGCGAATTGAGCCGGTATCAGCGTCACAGCCTAACCAGGTACTTGTCACCCATCAAGTCTTTGTTGATCCGGAAGGGGGCGCTGCCACTCGAAACTTCGTTCTCGGCGTCTATCGCCAGGTTCTCCAAGACACCATGGGAGCCATCAAAACCGAAACTGAACAGCGCGCAAGACGATAACATCGATTGTGTGTTCTGGACAAACGGATGAATCGAGCAAATCAACATGCAATCATAACGGGTGGCTCAAGTGGCATCGGTCGGGCGATCGCACTCCAGTTGGCACAGCAGGGGGCTCATGTGTCCATCATTGCCCGCTCTCCCGACAAACTACACCAGGCTCAAACAGAGATTGAGCAAGTTCGACAGCGATCTGATCAGAAAATACTCGCGTTGTCAGCAGATGTGGGCGATCGCTCCCAAGCTGAACAAGCGATTCAAGCTGCCATCGAAGCGTCTGGGCCACCCCATCTTCTCATTACCTCAGCTGGCATCGCCTACCCAAACTATTTTCAGGACATCCCCCTGGAAATCTTCGAACAGACGATGGCAGTCAACTACTTTGGTACCCTCTACTGCATTCGCGCAGCACTGCCTAGCATGGAACAGGCCCGAAGCGGTCAGATTGGCCTCATTTCCTCCGGCGCAGGACTAATTGGTTTATATGGTTACAGTGCCTACTGCCCCAGCAAGTTTGCGGTTAGGGGTCTAGCTGAGTCCCTTCGAGCCGAACTCAAACCCATCGGCATTCAAGTATCCATCGCCTACCCCCCCGACACCGATACCCCCCAGCTCATCGAAGAAAATAAGACAAAACCTCCTGCCACTAAGGAGATGACAGCCACAGCAAATCAATGGAAAGCCGATGACGTTGCCCGCGTGATTCTCACTGGAATAGAAAAAGGACGATTTGAGATTTCCCCTGGACTAGAAATCGGAATCCTAACGCGCCTTCACAGCGTTATGGCTCCCATATTAAATCGATATTTTGATCAAATTGTGGCTAAGCATCCACGACCTTAAAAGGTATATATCATAGTCGTCACCAGCTCCATTAGGACAAGAAGGCCACACCTCGTTGACTTGGAAACCGCCATGATTCAGCCTTCCTGTTCCTAGTCATACCAAATCCGACTTGGAAAATCCCGAAATATAGCGCTGTGCGCATTTGGTTAAGTACAGTGATGTAGGGCGCGGCGTGCCCCACATCATTGGTTTTGTGTTTGACTACCTTGAACACCGTTACAGTTTTTGAGGGGATTCCCGCAGCGCGGGAATCCCCTCAAAAATTAAACCTGGTTTTTACCTCCAGATTTTGTATCAGTCCTCAGCAATAAACTGCCAGGTTTCATCTAAACTGAATTGGCTCCACAGATTAAATTGCAGATTATCGGGACTCGCCTGTACAAAGCCAGTATTGCCATTCGGGTGAACGCCTGTCCACAAACGAAGACCGTGGTGATCAATCCCGTTTGCGGCAGGGCCAGGAGCGTCAATACGTTTGATACGAAACCAGCCAATACGTCGGGGCGTTGCTAGAGTTTCTCCTGCTATCACCTGTTCTGCGACTCGGTCAAAAGCAGGACGGGAGAACGCATAGGCTATTCTCAGTGGCCAGTTGAATGCGATGATAGAGACCACCATGATGAGCGATACCGCGACCTGTTGTCGAAAGCGCTTTTGGGACTCAAAGGTAGGCATTACCATCAGTACCACAATAAAGACTGCCAAAAATAGAGCAGCAAAGAAACCAAAAAAACGAATCGAAAAGATTTCTAGCGGTTTTAAAGATAGAAGAATTAGGAGGGTGGGGGGCAATGCGATCGCACTCCAGGTCAAGAATCGTTTCATAATGAGATACATTACAACGGCATTGTTGGCTTCATTGTGAGGACATCGAGATCGTCCCAGTCTAAACTTGTGGCAATTTTTTTACTGTCTGCCTGACGGTGAGCTTTATCAAAGACATAAAGAGAGACACATTTTGTGATGTATCGAAAAGGGCAATGAGTCCCACAATTAACATTCATGAATAGACCTTTTCGAGGGGGATGCACACAATCACATTGCACTATTCTGCCGAGCTTTCCAAAAATGAGGAGGGCATATTATCCCCTTCGCAATATACTTCAAGCGCGTAGTCCACTCCGTCATAGGGATTTGCTCTAGCTACAACTGCCTGGTGAGCGGGTAAACGATCATTAGCAGAGGTGATGTCACGTTCAACCTCAGCAAAGGGAGCCATATCACGGGAAGTTTTGGACCGGTGGCGAAAACTTGCTCCTAAAGACGAATTCAAAAGCCTTAGATGTTTATCTCCTAAATCTAGAGCTTCTAATGCATGTGTAGTGTCAAGATAGATCTCAGCACGTTTGAGCAACCCTGCTTGTGTCGGATTCGTATCCGCGAAGAAAACGTCTTGGGCATCAGTAGCTACACCTTGCTCATAGTTGGCTTGTTGAATGTCGTAGATCTGTTGGCACTCTGCACGACGCTCTTCTGCACGGCGCTGTTTAGACCCGATTGGATCATCTAAGTCGAAGGTACAGGCTGTTAAATTCGCTAGGACGGTTGCACATGTAAGGATTCGCAGCAACATCTCAGGGTTGAATGTTCGAAGTATCCAGCGATTAGCGGTTGACATAGTGATGTGGAGCAATAAATGAGTCTTGGATCAAGCAGCGTTCAGGCTGCTTCGAAAGATGAATAGAGGCAGGCACCACCTTGCGACTAGGGCTCGGCTACCCACTGCTTGACCAGCATATTAACTGTATTTCGCGCCTGTTCGCCCAGAGAGTTTACTGACAGAGCAATCAAATCTGGCCGCGCTCGGTCTCAGTCGCGTTGTCAGATTTGAACGTGTTAGAGAGCCTGAAATGACTGGGCAGATGCCATTCTATCCAATCCTAATCCAAAAGATTTTACTCAATCCCGCTCACCCTCATTCTAGACACAGGAAACGCGCTCAAATACCTGTTCAAACAGCCTCATAACAAATAGGTGTCCTTCTCCTGGATATCCATGTAATTCTGAATTCGGTAATTTCTCATTCAGATAAATTGCGTAGGTGTATGGCGCAAACTTATCTTCCTCACCGTGAAACAGATCGACCTTCACCGATATGTCTTCAATTCCAAACCCCCATTCTCCATACAAAATCATGGCATCATCAGCCGGACCTCGTGCCCCCTGCCGAAATGACTCTTTAACATCCGACGCAAAAAAACGGGCCATGCCTTCATCTGACGTCAGTTCTTTGTCAGCTCTGCTCATTGAACTCTCTAATGACCGGATAAAACCGTAAGGCGACAACCATTTTGCTGCGTAACCGAGTAATGAAAATGGAATGTAGAATGCCCAAGGTACGTATCTGGAAAGTTTTCCAAGGAACTGATCAAGAGGAGCCATCTGCTTCCAGAGTTCTGGCTCTTCCGAGACTGGTCCCCAGCTTCCCATGAGAACAGTAAACTCAACGCGCTCAGGCAGGGCATATCCACAGGCTAGAGCGTAAGGCCCTCCTCCTGAGACACCAATCACGCCAAATCGGTCTATCTCAAGATTTCTGGCAATCTCCTGCACGTCTTGTGGCCAATCCAGGAGTGCTCTCCCATTCATATAGTCTGATCGCCCCATCCCAGGCCGATCGAGAGCCAAGATTCGATAGTTATAGTCTCGTCCGGCTTGATCACCCAACATGGGTTCATACCGAGAACCGGGCGTGCCATGAAAATAGAAAACTGGGGTTCCATTGGGATCACCGTATTCGCAATAGGCAATTTGACGATCATCACCCAGTTGAATCAGTCGTGTTTCAAACCTGTTTTCTTGCACCATCAATACCTCCCAGTATGGAACTGCGGAATGTGGTACTACTTAGCATTTTATCAACAGGAAGATTTCATCGTGGCCACTATATATAGCCGTCGCCAGTTCCGTTAGGACAAGACGGCAAGCCATTTGGCGATCGCACTAAGGAACCGAATGAGGCTCAGTGTTCTAACCTAAATGGCCCAAGCTCCAATCACTAGAAGCGATCGCTCTGGGGTAGTCCGTCTTCAAGTTCGTAATAATCCCCTTTCTCCTCGACAAACGTGTGCTTGGCTAACGTTCGTCCAGTGGATTGATCGAATAGTCCCATGGCGATGCTAATCCACTCGTATCCCTCGATGTCAGGTCTCCAAAACAGTGTCGAACCGCAGACCGAACAAAAACCACGTTCTACTTTGTCGGATGAACGATACCAGTGAACATTCTCTTCACCTTCAATGGATAGAGCAGTTTTGCGTACATTAACAGCCGTTAAAAAGCTGCCCGTTTGTTTCCTACATTGGATGCAGTGACAAGCTTCAGGATCATGCTCAAGTTGCCCCTCAACTGAGATCTGAATTGTTCCGCACAGGCAGCTTCCAGACAGCATGATCGAATTTCCTACTTATCTCGGCGTGAATGGTGGACATATCAACGGATGGCAGTACTTTTGAATGATACAGCACCCCTAAATGAGTTGTGGGAGGTGTCACCTCCCACAACTCACTTCATAAATCATTTAGGAATGCTAGATTGCAGAAGGATTGCAGGTGCGGAGTTCTGACTATCAGGTTTGTTCACGCTTTGCACAAGGTGAAAACGGATCCGGCAGCAGCAAGACCATCCCCCAGCCTAATAAAGGGTAGATTGCCCACGTGATGGTACTACTAATGGTGAAATTTAAGGCGAGCAAGAAGCCATTGACCACAGCATATATTCTAAGTTTCTGAAGGAAATAACGTCGCTTGGGATTCAGAATCTTTTTGGGTTGAGCAGGCGTAGATACAGATACGTCTTGGTAGTTTTGTTCAGCCCATGCCAAAGCGTCTGAGGAGATGTCGAGGTCGGCTGCCATTTCTTCTAGTTGCGATCGCGAGAAGCCGTCCTGTTCGCGTTTCTCCATTGCCCGAACCAAAATTTTTTGCACCTTCTCAGTTGAGTAACGCTCTGCCATCACCAACACTCCCTCACTGTCGTAGGCATGAATTACAATGTTTACACTGTCAACTTCATGATATCAGCTATGTTGGCATTGTCAACATTCGGGCTTCTTCTACAACGTGATCAAAAAAGCGACATATCATCACAGCGATTTGCGGCGAGCATTACTTGATGCAGCGCTGCAAGCGTTAGCAGATAGAAAAGATATCTCATTACGGGATGTAGCTCGACGCGCAGGCGTTTCTCATACTGCTCCGTATCGCCATTTTTCAGATAAAGAAGCGCTTCTTGCAGCTGTTGCAGAAGAGGGGTTTGTGGCGTTTGGTGAGTATCTTAGGAAAGCGAAGGAATCGCTAGAAGAGAAACCGTTACAAGCTCTAGAAGCGACTGGCGTAGCTTACATCCGATATGCCATCGAGCATCCTACCCATTATCGTGTGATGTTCGGGCAGAATTTGCACAACTGCGCTGACTATCCAGCATTACTCGACGCCTCAACAGCAACATTTGAGATCTTGGTCGACATTATCCAAGCGGGTCAGACCAAAGGAGCGATCGCATCTGGCAATGCTCGACAACTCGCCTTAGGAGCTTGGGCTCAAGTTCATGGGTTAGCGATGTTGCTATTGGATGGGCAATTACCAATAGGTGAGATTGAGGCAATTGAAACATTGACCAAGCAGATGATCCAGTCTTCAATCAAAGGTTTGCTGTCAAGCTAACGTTCCCAATCGCTAGTAATGGTTGAAACTTTTCTTGATGCTCCAAATCTATCGCTTGTGTTCCGGGTTTTTGAAGTCTGATTTACACCCGGCATCCCAAACATCGGGTTGATTGCCGTGGGCCGGAATACCACCATTATCTTTCAGTAATCTGGCCATATGCATACAGTTCCAGGCCAAAAAAGTTGTATTTCGATTCGTAAAATCATTCTCTGGACCACCAGAGCCAGGATCTAAGTAAGATGGCCCCGGACCTACCTCTCCTAACCAACCAGCGTCAACCTGAGGAGGAATCGTGTAGCCAATATGAGATAGAGAAAACAGGATATTCATGGCACAATGCTTGACCCCATCTTCATTGCCGGTTATCAACGTGGCTCCTACCTTGCCATAATCACGATACTGACCCTTTTCGTTAAAAAGGTGAGTGTATCCATACATGCGCTCTAGTACGCGATTACAGACAGAGCTTTTCTCGCCGAGCCAAACAGACGTACACAGCACCAAAATATCGGTCGCGTCAATTTCCTTCTGGATCTGGGGCCAGTCATCTCTGTCCCATTCATTCGTTTGAGACATATCCACGCCTAATCCCGCTGCGATATCGTAATCAACGGGACGAATAACCTGGGTTTGCACCCCATTGGCTTCAAAAATTGTTTTAGCGATCTGGATAACACCCTCAGTGTGCGACAACACAGGGGTGCGGTTAAGTGTGCAGTTTAGAAACAATGCTTTTAAGTCACTATATTGGGCCGGAGCTGTTTTGCACTGGTGGTCAGTGATTGCCTTCAGTTGTTCCGACATCGCCATAGAATTTGAGTTAGCTGACATGATGTTCTTTCCTAAACTGACAACAGTAAACCGGTATAAAGTGCCGCGCCTCCAAAGAAAGACCAAAAGCAGCTCTTGTGCTCATCTGGCAATTCTCGCTTCAGAATGTTGAGAATAATGCTTCCAGCTAAGAAGGACCAAACGACTGAAATCGCCGCCTCATTTAAGTCCAGTGGTTCAATTTGAGCAAGAATAGCCCCCAGGATAATGGTTGCTGTCAAGAGCCAGCGCCCTCGTCGATCAAAGGTAGCTTTGTGGTGTTCTCGTAAGTTGTGATCGATGATGAAGAAGTGCAGAGCAACTGCTATGAAAAATAAGATGCATTGAAATAAGCTATGTTCGCTTAAATCTTGAAGCAGATAACCAAAAATTGCATTCAGCACCGCAAAAACAGTGATATGAATCCAAAACACCAGGGCACTTGCGCTGTCAACATCCCTTGCCGAACGATTGAGTCGCCGAGAAGTCAGAGCTAAGATATCAAGGCCATAGAATACCAGCAAACCCAGGAGAGCAAGCAGA
>JBCBLF010000154.1:0-11002 GCA_038520475.1 Cyanobacteria bacterium J06627_8 | reverse complement strand
AATGCGATAGGCTCACGGCCAGGGGTCTTGGTGAATTTTAGTCCGACGGATTCGATTGATGCGCGAGTTGCGGCCTTCTCATCTGACCGCAGCATCGCTGACTTTGACCTGGATGGATTCGCAGGAGAACTCGGATTTCAAGTTGGCAACTTAATCCTGCGAGGAACGTATGTATCGGCTCGCGATGGGGGAACCAATGACGGCCCCCCGGAAATTTTCAGCTTCGATCGGGGAGATGGTGATTTCGGTATTGAAAGTGATGACCGCGAGGAGTCCTTTGGCTTTAACGCCGAATACTTTGTTCCTGGAGTCAATATTGGATTTTTTGGTCGCTACGGTCGCTATGAAAATCTAGATGCAGAGTTCTCGGGTGAGACATTCAGCGGTGGCTTTAACGTGCTGGATGTGTTTACTCCCAACGATCGCCTGGGACTGGCCTATGGTCGAGCATTATCGAGTGACGAAGAAAGAGAAGGGGATAATCCCGACGTGTTGGAGCTGTTTTATGACGTGCCTCTACTGTCGAATCCAAGTACTCGTCTCGGTGTGACGCTTCAGCAGCGTAATGAATTTAGTGAAACCGTTGCTGGAATTCGTTTTCGAACGAATTTCGACATTCTACGTTAGTGCTCCGCATTACCTTCAATCATGATGAAATCTACCTATTGTCTGCCATTCTCACGAGCGCACCGATGGAGCTATCTCATTGGTCTTGGGTTACTCGTCGGAATCCTACCGATCCTGCCGATCATGGCCCCCACTGCCGTTGCTCAATCGGTGTCAAGCCAAGTGCGTCGAGCCTACACCCTACTCGATCAGGGGCGGGTGGATGCGGCGATCGCCCAGTTTGAACAGTTCCTTCAGCAAACTCCAAACTCCTTAGACGGTTGGTTAGGGGTGGCGATCGCGTATCGTCGTGCGGGGAGAGACGAAGAGGCATTTCGTGCGTATCAACGAGTCGTTGAACTAGACCCCAACAATCGACTCGCGCTGAGTGCAATTGGCGTGTTAGGCGGATTTCGTCCCGAATGGCAAAACCAAGGAATTGCAGCACTGGATCGGGTGTTGAGTCTCGACCCCAATGATGTCGATGCTCGGGCTCAACGGGCACTGCTTTACGTGTATCAAGGCCGATTTGGGGAAGCGATCGCAGATTATGACGTTGTTCTACAGCGCAATCCAGTACCCTCTGTAGTTGTGTCTGCGGCCCAAGCCTATACCTACTCAGGCAACTACCAACAAGGACTGTTATTGTTTAGTCGCTACGAGTCAGCGGGGGGCATTTTAGGAGCCAATGAGGCGATCGCCTATGCGTTAGCGTTGCGTGAAACCGGGCAAACCGCTCAAGCGGTTCAGCTTCTCGAACGCCAACTCAGCCAACGCCAGACTCTGGATAGCACAACCATTAATTTGCGCGGCGCACTCGCCTCTTCCTATGCCGCGAATCAACAATTTCCTGAAGCGGTGCAGGTGTTGACGCCCATCCAAAATCGTCAAGATTCGCGCACCATCCTCGCCCGTGCGTATAACGACATTGGACGATACAGTGGCGAAATCTCATATTTTCAGGCAGCAGCGAATCTCTACCGACAAATCATGACCCAGGTTAGTGACTTGACGGCTGGCATGGCACGGGAAATCGCGGATGCGCTTAGTGGGATGCCAATTCGAGCTGAACGTCAGTATGCCCTTGAAATCTATCGGCAGCTATCCGCGCAATACCCCAATGACAGCGGACTCCAGGTTCAACAGGCGATCCTCGAACAGCAGCTCGGATTTATCTCCAGTGAACAACTCGGCCAGCGCTTGCAGTCTGTCCTCCAACCTTTTCCTACAAACCCGTCCGAACAGCGGGCGATCGCCCAAGCCCTGACTCGGCTCGATTCACCCAATCCAATTTTGTTGCCGATTTATCAAACCCTCGTGAATGCTGGCATCAACGAGCCCTTCCTGAACTTTCGCATCGCACAAATGTATGTTCGCCAAGGTAATTTAAACGCGGCTCGAACAGCACTAGGACTCTATGCATCAACGGCCACTAGCCCACAAGATCAGGCCACAGCAGTATTACTACAAGCCGAAATCGACCGTCGGGAAGGCAATCTTGAACTCAGTGCCCAACGGTATCAAAGCATCGTGGCTGGCTATGCATCGAATCCCGACATTGCCATCACAGCACTTCAAGGACTCGCAAATATTCGCCAGGCACAAGGGCGCGTCGGAGAAGCCTTAGGTATCTACGATCAGATCATTGGGCTAGATCCACAAAACCAGGCCTTACAGCTTGGGCGAGCCAGTCTCGCTTATCAAGCCGACCTCATTAGCGAAGCCCAGGCAGAAGCAATTCTCAACAACTGGCTCTCTATCAACGGAATCGCTGATGCTCCACCCGAACTCTATAGTCTTGCAGGAGCACTTCCAGCATCCGCACAACGGGAAGAGCTATATCTTGCGCTGATTAATGCAGACCCCAGTAACGTTCCGATTCAGCTCCGGCGACTCCAGGTCATTGCCATTCGCAGCCCTGACCTGGCGCGGGCACAGCTCGATCGACTGATTGCCCAAAATCCAAACGACATTAGTGCCTACTTTGTTCAGGGGGAACTGGCTCAGGATCTGGGCGATCTTGAGCTGGCCGCAGATGCGTACGAAGCGATTCTGTTGCAGCAGCCAAATGAAACAGGAGCGTTGTTGTCCTTGGGTGGTGTGCGAATTCAGCAACAGCGATACGATTCTGCGGCACGACTCTACAACGAAGCCCTAGCACTTGACCCCAATAATCAAGCGGCACTCACATCACTTGCTGGGTTACGTGTAGCTCAGGGACAGCGATTGACGGCTCTTGAGCAACTCGAATTTTTGCAAGTTGAATTTGCGGCTCAAGGGCAGTCGACAGAGGCGATCACACGAGAAATGCAGCGAATTCGAGAAGGATACCTCCAGCAGAGAGGTTTTCAGCCTCCCTGGGAGCGCTACTAACGCAAGATATGGAGACTCACGTATGATGCAGCCCAATCTTTTGATGTATCTCACAATTCCGCTGGTGCTGGTGGTTCCAGCGCTAGTGGGTTGTGCAGCACCCAGTGCCCCAGTTCAGTCGCAGCCATCTGAATCGACGACACATTCTGTTGATGCAGAAGAAGACAATGCTGAAATCCGCATTACCAAAGCTGAACTGATCCAACAAAGCTGGGATGCGTATAAAGAGCGCTTTATCCAGGTTGATGGGCGAGTGATTGATCGAGGCGATGACACCAACCCAGACCGAACCGTTTCTGAAGGACAGGCCTATGCCATGTTGCGCGCGGTCATGATTGATGACCCAGCTGTGTTTGATGAAACCCTTCGCTGGGCGGAAGCCAACCTTGCTCGGATAGGCTCTGATGGCGAATTAATCGATACACTCTGGGCCTGGAAGTGGGGGCAAAATGAGCAGGGGCGTTGGGAAATTCTAGACCAGAATTTTGCGACGGATGCCGATATTGATGCAGTCACAGCCTTAATTTTGGCGGCACGTCGCTGGAACCGGCCCGACTACCTAGAGCTGGCTCAGGTCAAGCTTAAGGATATCTGGGACTTATCGACCGTTCCAGCATCAGCAGAAGTTTCAGCATCAGCAGAAAATGATGACATCGGGTTTGATCCTGGAGCATCAATCACAATCAATACAGTTGAGCCACCTGTCCAAACTGATGATCAAAGCCCATCCGCTGCATCCGAGGCTACTCCGTTAACGACTGAAACACCTGCAGCCTCCGAAGCTCGCTATTTGATGCCAGGACCAATTGATGCGTTTCAACCTCAACCGGGGTTAATTTATCTCAACCCTTCGTACTTTGCACCCTATGCCTTTCGTCTGTTTGCTCAGGTTGACCCCGACCGAGACTGGTTGGGGCTACTGGACAGCAGCTATGCGCTCTTAGAAGGTTCGACTCAGTTTTCTCCTGCTGGACTACCCAGTGATTGGATTGCGTTTAATACCAATACCCAAGACTTTTATCCAGTCCAATCCGTTCAGTTACGGAGTGTTTACAGTTTTGATGCGTATCGCGTATGGTGGCGAGTCGCGCTAGATGCCATTTGGTTTGACGAACCTCGTGCCACTAGTTACTTACAATCGCACTTGCCATTTCTCGAAGATGAGTGGCGATCGCAACAGCGAATTCCTGCTCGAATTGATCTCCAGGGGAATGCCCTGGTGGATTACGAAGCAACGGCTCAGTATGGGATGCTCTACGCCGCATTCAGGGTGATTGATCCGGCGATCGCCGATCAAATTTACAGTCAAAAACTTCTACCGACTTACCGTGATGGCTTTTGGGACAACGATTCTGCCTACTACACCCACAACTTGAGTTGGTTTGGCATTTATCCTCCCAATCAAGTTTCATCGACCTGGCTTAGTCCTTAACCTTCAATTGCCCCAGATTTGAGAATCTTATGAAACGGTCTATGCTCAGTCTTTTGCGTTACTGGCTTTCAAAACTTGCTGGTCATTCCAATGCTCGTCCTGCCCAGCGTTCGCGACATCATCAACGCCTACGTCGGGTTGGTGCTTGGCGACAGTCCAGGGTATTGATCGCGCTATGTATCAGCATTGTGGTGATCCTCGGTGTTGCATCCATACGTGTCTCCGCTCAAAGCGATAGCAACTTACGCCAAGAAGAAGACGCACTGATTCAAGAATTTACTCTGCCAGAACCATCGTCGTCTCCCCCCGTCTTGCGCCCTAGACCGAGTCAGGCCCCAGCTCGTAACTCAGCGCCAACGCGTTCGAATGCACCCTCGTCGCAGACTCCTTCCCCTACTCCAACACCTGAGCCCGAGACTGAGGAAACCCCAGAGCCTTCGACCGAAGATCCCATCCCTTCAGGGATTGACGATGCATTCCCCACTTACACCTACACATTGGAGTTTAACCGCAGTCCTGTTGTCGGTAATCGACTGCGGATGGAAGGCGTTTATCCAGAATCTCGCCTTGGATTTACCCGTCCACGGGAATGGAACATTGCTTCTGCAAAGGTATTGCTTCGATATCAGCATTCTCCATCATTGCTCTCTCAGCGGTCTTTCTTGACCTTGCGACTCAACAACACCAGCATCGGCAGTATCGCGCTCGATCGCTCTGAAGCTGAAATTGGCGAGGCCGTTTTTGACGTTCCCATCAGTCTGGTTCAAGACGTCAATGAGCTGTCGATGGTTGCGGATCAGCATACCTCTGAGACCTGTACCAACCCGTCTGATCCATCGCTCTGGACTGAGATTCTGCCAGATTCCAAAATCGTTCTTGAGTTTCAGCCTCAACCGATAACACTTGATCTGAGCCTTTATCCATATCCCTTTATTGATCAGTTAAGCCCCGACCCGACTCGACTCTCCTATCTCATGCCGACGGCTGATAGTGATCAATGGCTAACGGCTTTGGCTCGATTCCAGACATCTGTGGGACGTGTGTCAAGGACGCGATCGCTCGACACTCAAATCGTTGAATCGATTGATGACCTAACCTGGGGCGATCGCCTAATTGTAATTGGGACACCTCAAGAACAGCCCCTGCTCAGTGAGCTTGAGCTTCCATTCCCCATTGAGAACGATCAAATCTTGGACGGTAACGATCAACCCCTTCCAGCGGAAGTGGGGGTACTGATGGTGACCACTGTTCAGGACGGAAGCGTCCCAGCATTGATTATCAGCGGCAACTCTGAAGCTGGAGTTGCAAAAGCAACCCAAAATTTAGTCCAACCCAATGCACGCAATATTGTTGCGGGTGAAGCTGCTGTCATTGATCGGGTCGATGACGTCCCTTCACCCGATCCTCGAAACTGGCCAGGTTACTTACCAACCACAAACTCGTTTCAACTGAGTGACTTGACGGTGCCGGGTGGGCAACCGTTCCAAGAAGTCACTGTGCATGGAGCAAAGGCTCCAATGGTTCAAGCTGATTTTCGAGCATTGCCTGATGATCGGTTTTCACGGGGTAGCACCATGACCCTGCACTATAGCCATAGTCCGCAGGTCAATCCGCGAACCTCAACGGTGGAAATCTTACTCGACAATGTAGCAATTGGTTCGAAACGCCTATCTAATCGAAACGCAGACGCAAAGAAAACCTTCAAAGTCAACTTACCTGGAAATCTCATTAAAACCAACTCAGTTCTGAGCGTGAGATTTAACCTAAATCCACGGGAATCAGAGTTTTGTGGTCTGACCACTGACGATCAGTTGTGGGGACGCGTATACGGCGATACGAGCTTTGATCTGAAGCGAGGCACGGTCGTAACGTTACCTGACCTAGAATTGCTCAAAACCGGATATCCGCTCACAGCTCCCCAGGATCTATCGGAAGCTGGCATTGTGATACCCGAAAATCCACAGCCATCGGACATCAACACGTTGCTTTCCTTGACGCAGCGTCTTGGCCAGCTGAGCCAGGCCGATTCTGTGAAACTTGCCGTTTATCGCGCTGGTGCAGTACCGGGTGATGTTCAAGAGGAGAAGCATCTCGTTGCCATTGGTCGGCGCGATCGCCTTCCTCTAGAATCAGCACTGCAAACTGAACAATTTGGCCTCAGAGATGGATTCACACGATTTTGGAGAGGAACGCAAGTTCGCGCCTTGCCTGACACTGAAGGTATGATTCGAAGCGTTCTTTCTCCCCAAAATCCAGAACGCATTCTTCTCGCACTAACCGCGCAAACCGATCAAGGGTTGAGTGAAGTCCAAAGTCTGTTGTCAGAAGACCCTCTGTTTGCACAGCTGCGGGGAGACACGGTTCTCATCAACAGCAACGAAGAAAATCCGTCCCCCTATGACTCTCGTGGCTATTCACTAACCGTTCTTCAAGAGGCCGCACAGCGCCGTATCGAACGGCTTGACCCACTGAGTCGGATTTCCTTATTCTTCCAGGACTATTGGTTCATGTTGCCGACGGGCATTGTGATCATCGCATTAGCGCTCTATGTCATCTCGCAACTCTATCTCAATCGCATTAGCAATTCGGAGCGTTCGTCATGACAAGTCCATCTCAGCCGTTACGCTCAGCCCAATCATCGACTCGCCAGTCGGGCCTCGTCGGCTGGCTCATCAACCTCCCCAATGCGTTCGAACGGTGGCTTCCGAGAGGAAAAGACTCCCTTTTTCTAATGGTCATTGCGATGCTTGGCCTATCATTGCCACTCATCATTACTCCTATTGAAGTGTGGCAACAGGCGATCGTTGCGATTGTATTAGTCGCAGTAGGATGGTGCCTCGTTCGGCTTGAACAATGGCAAACCAACCAGCGAACCAGTGAATATTTGCATCTATTTCTCGCGTGGCTCAGTATCATTACCACACTGCGATATCTCTATTACCGAACGAACTATACACTCAACCTCGAAACCTGGGTGAATGGGTTTTTCAGCCTGTTGCTATTCGCTGCAGAACTATATGCGATCGCCACGCTCTTGCTGTCCTATTTTCAGACGCTAAAATTGCGCGATCGCCAGCCCATTGATTTCTCCCATGTCCCACAACGTCAGTGGTTTACCGTTGACATCTATATCCCCACCTACAACGAAGATGTGGCGATCGTTCGTAACACGACTCTCGCTGCACTCGCCATCGACTACCCCGACCACAAGAAACAGGTCTATGTTCTTGACGACGGGCGAAAATATCCAGAACGTCGTCGAGAACTGCAAAAGATGTGTGACGAACTCGGCTGCACATTGCTGACTCGCGATAATAATGACCACGCGAAAGCCGGCAACATCAACACGGCTATGAAGCGGACCCACGGGGATTTAGTTCTCATTCTCGATTGCGACCACATCCCAACGAAGCAGTTCTTACAACACACCGTTGGTTTCTTTTACGATTCAGATACTGCGCTAGTCCAAACCCCTCACTGGTTCTACAATCCAGATCCATTTGAACGAAACTTGCTCACCCAAGGACGAATCCCTGTTAATAATGAACTGTTCTACAAAATTGTTCAGAAAGGGAACGACTTTTGGAACGCCGCATTCTTCTGTGGATCAGCCGCTGTGATTCGTCGGGACTACGTGCTGGAAATTGGAGGCATCGCAGTTGAAACAGTAACCGAAGACTGCCATACAGCTCTAAGGCTCCATTCACTGGGCTATAAATCGGTCTATTACGACAAAATTATGGTGGCCGGCCTCGCTCCTGAGAAATTCTCCTCCTATGTCGGTCAGCAAGTTCGTTGGGCGAGGGGCATGGCACAGATTTTGCGCGTCGAAAATCCGTTGTTTAACCGAAAGCTTAAACTGAGCTTGGCCCAACGATTGTGCTACTTGTCTGCGACCTCCCATTTCTTCTTTGGATTTCCAAGGTTGATGTATGCCGTATCGCCAGTGCTATACCTCTTGTTTGGGATCAACCTGATACGAGGTCTGGGAACAGAAACACTGGCTTACGCCCTCCCGCACATCATCCTGGCAATGAATGCCAACTACATTACTCAGAAAACCGTTCGATTTTCCTTTTGGAATGAGATTTTCGAATACGCGATGGCATTCCAAGACGGCATTGTCACCATGATGGCAATGATCAACCCAAAACTTGGCTCCTTCAACGTAACCGACAAAGGTGTCTCGGTCACCAAGCGAGACTTCGACTTTGATTCCGCGAAAGTAACGTTGATTGCCGTTGCAATCTTATTGCTGTCATTGGTAGCTGTACCGTTTTGGCTTGTGCTGCGCCCTGAAGCAAGCGAATCGGTTATCATCAATGCTTTTTGGAGCATTTTTAACCTCATTCTGCTAGGTGCTGCACTTCTTGTGGCCTTAGAACAACCACAACTGCGCAAGGCCCATCGATTGAACCGTCGGCTATCCACCATTATTTATGGAAGCCGAGGCAAAACATGGGAAGCTCAAACTGTTGACATTAGTGAAACAGGTGCTCGTCTCCGACTGAATAGCTGGCCGAACTTACCTGATGTTATCGACATTGAGGTGGTCGGAGATTTCGGTGCACGGGTTTTCCTAGACGCCAAAGTCATCCGCGTTCAACCGGTTGGTGACAACGAAGTACATATTGCTATCGACTTCATCAACGTTAGCAAGGCACAGTATGACGCACTCGTTCTCGTCCTCTATTCTGATGTCAATGAATGGTACTCACAACATCGCACTGAAGCTGATAAACCGTTTGCATCGTTGAGTTTCTTAGCGACAAGTCTGGTGAGAGCCTTCCGAGATCCGCTAGCAGCCAAAAATATTACAATCCGCCGAGAGGTCGCTGCCCCCACTCAACTCTATTGGAGCGGAGAGTTTTATGCCGGAACAATGGTTGAGGTCAATTCTAGATCTGCCCGTTTAGAAGTGGCAGATACGGATTTCGCGTTGCCAAATGTTGAACTATTGCGGCGGACGAAGCCTTCTGTTGGATTGTTGATTCGCTCTGACGAGCATGATTCCAATGAAAAGAAGCTCATTGCAGAAGTTACTCATGTAGAGTCTCGTAAATCTGATCAATTGTTTACGACTGATGCGCTCATGAATGCAATCCCTCAGGATGTCATCTCAATTGAGTTGAGCTTTCCGAAGCAACTGGACTGGCGACAGGGCAAAAAGATTCGTTATCTCCTCACGACCTTAGACGACTAGACGAGTCCTAATTCATTTGACTGATGCAGTTGAATGGTTGTTCGCGGGCTGCGCCGCGAACAACTGCCCAGAATCAACGTATGGAGTGAATGTGAAGTCCAAGGAACAAAGTGTCGCGTCCACTGGTCAAAATAGATAGTTATCTACCTACTGAACAGGTATGCGGCTTCTACGTCACGGGATGAGATACCCAAAGCTAGACCAGTAGGCATACGTTGTTGTCAATCAATTTGAAGCACTGACCGATTCGTAGACGTTCATTTCTCTATGAATCGGCCGGGAGCCAATACGAATTTCGACAACAGATAAATCAAGCAGGTGCTTCTGCCTTTTCCGCTCCGATGGGGAAAGCAGGGCACCTGCTTTTTGGTGCAAGCGCAACGGTGATTGGCTCAGAGAAACGATGATGAGTTCGATATTTCCTGATGTGCGCTGCAGTCTCACCAGCGGAAAAGACCAGACACCTAAACGAAGACACTACATCTTTACTTACTCTTTTTCTGGGACAGAAGACTCAAACACCTATGAATATGCTTAATTTCTCGATTGTTAACGACTGGAACCATGGGTTTACCGGCAGTCTATCAATTACGAATCCCGGGACAACGGCGATCGACGGTTGGACAATTGAGTTTGAGGCCCCATTTGAAATTACGAACCTCTGGAACGGGGAAATCGTCAGCCGCAACGGAAATCGCTATGTGATTCGAAATGCTGCCTGGAACTCGACCATCCAGCCTGATGAAACCATCTCATTCGGATTTAATGGCAAGAATTCAAATGGGATGACGATTGAACCGACAAACTATCGACTCAACGGAACTGATGTTCAAGTAGGACCCCCTCAACCCATATCTCCTGCCCCAACCCCAGGGCCATTGCCTGAATTGTCGATCGCCAATACGACGGTCACAGAAGGAGGAGATAATCAAGCTCAATTTTTGGTTAACTTATCTACTCCAAGTACAGATCCGATTACAGTTGAGTATTCAACCGCGGCTGATACTGCTCAGTCCGGAACAGACTATCAACAAAAGAGTGGAACACTCACGTTCAATCCAGGTGAGGTTTCCAAGACCGTTACCGTTAATGTTCTCGATGATCAGACCGTTGAGCAGAGCGAACAGTTTGCGCTCAATCTTTCTCGTGCTACTAACGCACGTCTAGGAACTGCTACAGGAATTGCAACGATTGCTGACAACGATCAGACTGCTGCTTCAGATGATCCCATTGACTCTGGAACCGATCACAATCATGGCGGTGAGCACAACCATGGCGATGAACATAATCATGATGAAGAACCACTACCTGATGATGTAAACACAGACCCTCTAGCAGATGGAGGACAAATTTTCTACAGTGATGGAACGACCCAACGTATCACTAAC
>JBCBLF010000153.1:0-11122 GCA_038520475.1 Cyanobacteria bacterium J06627_8 | reverse complement strand
TCAACATATGGGATTGAGGTGGACCCATTTCACATGTTGCTCTCAATTGGGAATGACATTGGGATAGCTGATCTCAATATTATCAGATTCTAAATATATTGGCTAAATTTTTTTAACCAATTTCAGTTTAGAAAAATACTTGTATAGACCTAATTCGGCGAATACTTGTATGGACGTGCAAAAATTAAAGGGTTGTTGCATCTCTGGACGCGATGGCTGATCGATGCCTAAGACGTGTCGTCCGCCACTCTAAAGCTAAGATTCACACGAATACACGGACATGAAGAATATTTTTAGCAAGCGCGCTGCCGTCGATCCAGCGGATACATTAGTTCCTTCCCCGGAGCGCTCTATCAGGCAGGGTGCTGACCTGAGTATCTCTGATCAGCTTCAAGAGGAAGCAGATCAGTCTCTAGAAAAGGGGATTGAACTTTATCAACTACATGAATATCCCCGCAGTATCCGACATCTAAGTCATGCCTTGAGTCTGTATGGCGGTCTTGAAGACCGTAAAGGGCAGGCAAAAGCTCTAGAAGGGCTAGGGCTGTGTGAATATGCGTTGAGGAATTACACAGAATCAATCAGACTTTCAGAAGAGTGTCTCACGGTCGCTCGGCATGTCGGCGATCGCCGTATTGAGCGGCAAGCTTTGGGAACACTGGGCAATGCGTATCGACATCTTAAAGATTACGAAACGGCTATTCGCTACAAGCATGAAAGTTTGTCGGTCGCTAGAGAAATTCAAGACCACAAGGGAATTGCTGCTGCATTGAACAACCTTGGAATGGTGTACAAGGCAATCGGCGATCATCAAACGGCGATTGAGTTCTATAAGCAAAGTCTGGATGTCGCCAGATCGCTACACGATACTCCAATTGAGCGACAAGTTTTACGCAATATTGGTAATGCGTATCACGCTCTTGGTGACTATAAGCAAGCCATCAAGTTTTATAAGACGCTTTTGAATAGCACGCGCGAATTTGGCGACCAGCGCGCAGAGATGCATGTGCTCAAAACTCTAGGGGGTGCATCTTATATTATTGGCCATTACGGTGAAGCGATTCAGTTTCAGCAGCAGCGTTTAGCGATCGCTCAGGCTATTGGAGATACTAAAAATGAACTCCACGCGTTGGAGAATCTTGGCGTCATATACGACGTCTTGGGTGATCGAGAAAACTCAATCCAGTGCTTGGAAGAGCGCCTCAGTGTGGCACGAAGAGTGAATGACACGCTACTTGAAGAAAAGACGATAGCGAGCCTAAAGACGGTTCTTCATTCGATTGGCGACTACGAGCGGGCCAACCGTTACGGACTGTAGATTGTTGACGACTCAGTGTTTGATATTGAGTCATCATGCTGCAATGCGCGCATGATTTTAGCTAGTATTTTTCGACCGTCCAAGGAAAGAGGCTCTAAACCGTAAAAAGGTTACATTCAGTGATACCCTTTAAGATGGCAATTTTGTTGAGAAAACCTTAATTTCCTCGAAAAAGTTGATCACACTATAGGCGTAAGCATGGTCACTACAGCAGAAAAAACAGGCGTCGGTTATTTATCACAGATTATTGGTCCCGTTGTGGACGTTAAGTTTCCAGATGGAAAACTTCCTGAAATCTACAACGCGTTAACTATTAATGGATCCACTGCAGCAGGTGAAGTCTCTGTCACCTGCGAGGTTCAGCAACTACTCGGCGATGGAGAGGTCCGTGCTGTTGCGATGAGCTCAACAGACGGCTTAGTTCGCGGCATGGAAGTAGTTGATACAGGTGCTGCTATCAAGGTTCCGGTTGGAACACCCACATTAGGCCGTATTTTTAATGTTCTAGGTGAACCCATCGATGAAAAGGGAGATGTCAATGCTCAAGAAGCATCCCCCATTCACCGAGAATCTCCAAAGTTGACTGAGCTAGAAACGGCTCCTTCTGTATTTGAGACAGGCATCAAAGTTATTGACCTACTGGCACCCTATCGTCAGGGTGGCAAGGTTGGCTTGTTTGGCGGTGCTGGAGTTGGCAAAACCGTTCTAATTCAAGAGCTGATCAACAACATTGCACTAGAGCACGGTGGCGTTTCTGTGTTCGGAGGCGTTGGTGAGCGTACTCGTGAAGGGAACGACCTATACAACGAATTTATCGACTCTAAGGTCATCAACGAAGAGAATCTTTCTGAGTCAAAGGTTGCTCTTGTGTATGGTCAGATGAACGAACCGCCCGGAGCACGGATGCGTGTTGGTCTATCTGCACTGACGATGGCTGAGTACTTCCGTGATGTCAACAAGCAAGACGTTCTTCTCTTCATCGATAACATTTTCCGCTTTGTTCAAGCAGGTTCTGAAGTATCTGCACTATTGGGGCGTATGCCTTCCGCTGTGGGATATCAGCCTACTCTAGGTACGGACATGGGGGACTTGCAGGAGCGCATTACTTCGACGACAGAGGGTTCTATTACCTCCATTCAGGCGGTATATGTTCCTGCTGACGACTTGACTGACCCTGCGCCTGCGACAACGTTTGCTCACTTGGATGCAACCACGGTATTGTCTCGTGCATTAGCTTCAAAGGGTATTTATCCTGCGGTTGACCCGCTGGGCTCTACCTCCACGATGCTTCAGCCTTCGATTGTTGGTGAAGAGCACTACAAGACCGCACGAGCCGTTCAATCAACCCTCCAGCGATATAAAGAATTGCAGGACATTATTGCGATTCTAGGTCTGGACGAGCTTTCAGAGGACGATCGTGTTACTGTTGCTCGAGCTCGTAAGATTGAGAAATTCCTTTCTCAACCCTTCTTTGTTGCTGAAGTCTTTACGGGACTCAAAGGTCAGTATGTAACGCTCAAAGATAGCATCCGCGGATTCAATATGATCTTGAGTGGCGAATTGGATGATATTCCTGAGCAAGCGTTCTATCTGAAGGGCGGCATTGATCAGGTTCTCGAAGCTGCTGAGAAGATGAAGTCTGAAGCCTAGATAGTGTGTATTGAGAGCTTGAAAACTGGTTCACGTTTAGATGGCTTGAGTTTTTGAGCTCTCGATTCGACTGGCTTGATGAACAGGTAGTTTATGCGGTTTTTTTGAGTTAACTCTTATGACACTCACAGTTAGAGTTGTTGCACCCGACAAGACAGTTTGGGATTCGAGTGCAGATGAAGTTATTCTTCCTAGCACAACCGGACAGCTTGGTATCCTCTCGGGACATGCTCCATTGTTGACTGCGCTCGACACGGGTGTGATGCGTGTTCGCGATTCTAAAGACTGGGTAGCGATCGCCCTGATGGGAGGATTTGCTGAAGTCGAGAATAACGAAGTGACCGTTTTGGTTAACGGTGCTGAGCGTGGCGATAATATTGATCCGGGTGAAGCAAAGCAGGCGTTTCAAGATGCTGAAAAAAGAGTGAGCTCTGCTCAGGGTGGAGATAATCGTCAAGAACAGCTTCAGGCTAATCAAGCATTGAAACGTGCGCGAGCTCGCTTGCAAGCATCTGGAAGTTCTCTGTAGGTTTCGTTCGTTTGAGAACTCAGATTGAATATATAGCTTTAGCCATTTAGACTAGAGCCGAGCACTGGTTACTTTTAGTGCTTTGACGCATCGCCAAATGGCGCGCCGTCTGTGCCTAACGGAACTAGCGACGGCTATATTGAGGAAGTGTCCAATGCGATTCCTTGATATGTCTATGTTCACAAAGAAATGAGGATTGAGGCCTTAGGCCTCAATCCTCATTTCTTTGTAAAGGATTTATATGGACAATATTAGACATGTCGTCTACAAAGCAATGAAAAAACTTCAATTGTTGCCTTGTAAAACTACAGATAAAACTGACTGTCCATCACGATCAATCTTGTTGATGATTGAACAGTGAACAGGTTGCAACGCTATCGTAGACGAAGAATGTATGAGCCGTTGGATGTCATGTGCTACCGGTAAAGGCAACATCAGGAAACTTGTCTTGGGCCTTTGTCATCGAAACGCGCTTGCCCTCTTCCTGCCAATAATTGATGATTTCAGTCGCTCGATTGAGTAAATCGATGCGCTCAACTTCGCCAATCCATGTTTTAGATTCCAGCTCAGCCTTGAGCTGTTCCCATGCGTCATTACGTGGCCAGAAAAAATAAGAGGTCAAAGGACTAGTGCCCTTCCCAACTACCTGATCAACAGCAATGGCGACGTTATCCTCTAACCAAAGAACCTTTAGGATAAACTTTGCCAAAAGAGACTACCTCCGCGCGTGCTCAAACTAGATGTGTACAGCCCATAATTATAGAGCATGTTGAGTGATGCTCTCAAGCCTAGTTATGGTGTCTTCCCAGCTGTAGAGGTTGTGTGTAGGAAACCCCTACAGGTTCTTAGGATCATCAGTTCTAGTCGATGATCATGTGAGGGTTCCCTCAAAAACAGCTATAAAACACAAACTGCTGGATGAAGGTTCAACTTCTCCAGCAGTTTGACAAGTGAAATTTTTACATTGTGAAATTTCACAATCGCGCTTCGCCTGAACTCTACCAGCTATTCCTCAAGGTTCGTTTGCGAACGATTCGAAGGGTGATGAGGATAATTGCTAGAGCAAGCTGAATGGGCCATGGAGCTATCACAATGGTTATCACAGTGCCTGCTAGTGCAACGGCAACGCAAATCATTGCCATCTCAGCCGAAGACTGCTCACACTTTCCGTATAGAAAAGCGGCACCTAAGGCAGCAATTAATGGTGCTAGGAATAACATTTCAAGTACCTAACCGTAATTCGATCTTCAAGGAAAAGTTTGTGAATATTAATAATTTCCTATTCATGTAGTAATTTACGACATTTTTCGCAACAAAACATCACTGAACAGGATGAAAAAAATACACATTGATCGTGTATCGCTAGTTAGAAGAGGTTAGATAGCTTTTCTAACAAGTGTTTAGGCGATCGCTACCTAACGATGAGAAATGAGAATCTTAATATTTCAATCAAAGTTGAGTTCACTAACAGCGGACAATATTCTATTCAACTCAATTTGCCCTGATTACCGAATCCTTCAACTAAGCTCGGCCGATAGCATGAGCAAGCAGTCATCCTGATCGTCTGCTGCATATGAAATCCAAGTTAGAGATTCTAGAATCTTGTTCACGAAATACTGATGATGCATAGATCTCGTGACTATAAAATTCGGCTTTTGGTTGCGTGTAGCCTTACAGGTTGCAACACAAATGGCGAATGAAAATCTCGAAAATGAGCATAAATACTTAATAAAATTAGCGACTTATTTTAATATCGTTTCGACAGACGTTTGTTCAGTGAAATGGGATTGGATGTAGAATTCGCGCATTAATAAAAGTGAGCATAAATACTCAATAAATTCAGCATCTATTCTCATATCTTTTCGTATGACGTTCGTAGTGGGAAAAGATTTTAGCTCCCTAAAAGCTGTCAGTTTGATGGTGATACTCACAAGAATTGGCGCATTAGTTAGTTCCCTAGAATCCTGCCTAGTGGGTGGAACTCTAAGAAACTAAGCTAATGCATCTATGGTGAAAACTGGTGTGACCTGTGAAGGCGCTATTCTTCTTCCTGCACCCAAACCGATACCGAGCCGCCGTTGCAGCGAAACTCTGCCCAGCCCCACTCATTGGTATAGATTGGCTCAGAGATATGTTGAGTCAGATCCACAAATTTGGCTCGAGGACGGCCTGCTTCCATCCACTTTGAGCCTGCTGGGCCGTCGCTCATGATGACAGCCATGGCTCGGGGATGATCATCATCCCCAAGGCGAGTCCAGCCTACTGTATTGAAGTGGTCGAAGTAATCATACTGGTCGCCATGGGCGAAGTGGTGTCGAGCATAAAGAAGTTTGTCAATGATCCAGCGATGACTGGGCATATGGATGGAATGGGTGTTGCCGTCTTTGCCGTAATCGTCGTAATCGGCCCCGTAATAATCAGCGTAAAAAATGCAAGGATATCCCTCACGACGCAACAGGATGAGGGCATAGCCCAAAGGCTTAAACCATGGCTCAACGGGAGATTCTAACGCTTGCAGTGGTTGGGAGTCATGGTTTTCGACAAAGGTAACTGCATGGGTTGGACGATGCTGCATTACCGTTCCGTTGAGGATCGTGCGCATGTCATAAAAACCACCGGACTTGCTTGCATAGTGAAAGTTGTAGTGCAAACACACGTCAAAGACCGACATCCGACCTCCAACGGAGTCGACATACCACAGCAGCGCATCAAGGTTAGGAACCCAATATTCACCTACGGCGAAGAGGTCTTTTTTCGCGTAACGTTCGAGATCATCTAGCCATTGAGGGAAAAACCAAGATGAAATGTGCTTGATTGCATCAATTCGAAATCCGTCAACGTTTGTTGTATCCAGGTACCACTGTCCCCAATGAGTGATTTCGCCACGAACCCAATCGTTTTGAAAGTCTAAGTCGCAACCCATTAGGTAAGCAAAATTGCCCTTCTCTAGGGCAACATAGTCGTCGAAGCTTTTACCTTCGAACAGATAAACAGTGCTGTTGTCATCGGGCTTGTATGCGTTGTAATCAACCGCATCGAAGTGGTACCAGTGCCATTCAAAGGTGGAGTATTTTTCTCCTCGTCCGGGGAAGTTGAAGTAGGTGTAGGATTCAATCTCTTGAAGTTCGCCTTTGGGGTGGAGGCGATTATCTTGTGGAAAGGGCGTTGCTTTTGCCTTCTCTGTGGCATCACCCCCCATTCGATGATTTAAGACAGCATCGCCATAGACTTGAATGCTGTTGGTGTGGAGCGCTTCGATCGCATCTAGATATTCCTGACGAGTTCCATATTTCGTGCGGATCGAGCCTTTTTGATCAAATTCTCCAAGATCAAACATGTCATAGACGCCGTAGCCCACATCGTATCCTCCTCCAATGCCTTTATAAGCAGGTGGAAGCCACATTGCGGTAAATCCTGCATCAGCTAAGTCTCTAGCGCAGTCTTTTACTTTGGTCCAAAGTGCTCCATCGGCAGGAATATACCAATGGAAGTACTGCATCATTACACCGTTGAGGTCTACCATGATTCACTCTGTATGTTCAAAAGTTTCGTTTAACATCCGCATTGGAAAGCCGGTGTTTCTGGGTGCTGATGAGCTGATTGAACCAGGAGGCTAGGTCATGACGATCAACTTGGTCTATTGATGCCAATTCATCAGTCTTAAGTGACTCTCTCATTCCCAAGATTTAGACAGCAGTGTTTAATCGCGCTGGATCAGTGTGTGATCGAGTCATGACATCGCTGCTGTCTTCATGAAGGATGGTGATGAGCGTCATTGACGCCAAAACTAGGCTTCGATGCAGTCTCTATAACAGTTTGCATGGGAGTTCAACTTCCCTTTTCATTGATACCGTAATTGTGGCGATCGCCTAGCTTTCTGTGCGATTCCTTAACCATTTAACAGAGAGCTTGTGCTCGACGTATTCAAGCGTCAGCAGGAGTGGAACTCTTGTGACGCTAACAAGCGGAAGAGACCTTGATGATCTAATACAGGATTGTTCTCCAGGTGCATGGTCAAAACTGCTGATTGCGCTGTTCTGCGTCACACTCCATTCATGTTCATACGGCCATCGAATCGGGCCATGGCGCAAAAACTTAAGGCTGAGTTTTGTTGCCCAGAGGAAGAAAACCTCTACAATTGTTCCGATCTGCGATGATGTCCACTTGCTTATTTCTGTGACGGCTGTTGCGCAGAGACTTCTTCGTCCAGAGAACTGAAACGCTGATAGAATCCAAAACCCTATGCCACGTCGCAACGACATTCAAAAGATTTTACTGATTGGGTCTGGTCCGATTGTTATTGGGCAGGCTTGTGAGTTTGATTATTCCGGAACGCAGGCATGTAAAGCCTTGCGAGATGAGGGGTATGAGGTGGTGCTCATTAACTCTAATCCGGCCACCATCATGACCGATCCAGATACGGCCGACCGGACTTATATCGAGCCACTGACACCCGAGATTGTGGAGAAGGTGATTGAGCGAGAAAAGCCAGATGCGTTGTTGCCGACTATGGGCGGGCAAACTGCCCTCAATTTAGCGGTGACTCTTGCAAAAACTGGTGTGTTGGACAAGCACAATGTTGAGCTCATTGGAGCAAAGCTCCCAGCCATCGAAATGGCTGAAGATCGCAAGCTGTTCAAAGAAGCGATGGAGCGCATTGGGGTGGGGGTGTGTCCGTCAGGATTGGCGAATACGATGGATGAGGCTTGGGCGATCGCCGATACGATTGGGACCTATCCGCTGATTATTCGTCCAGCGTTTACCCTTGGAGGGTCTGGCGGTGGGATTGCCTATAACCAAGAAGAATTTGAGGAAATTTGTAGTGCAGGGTTGGATGCTAGCCCGGTATCTCAGATCCTAGTCGAACAGTCGCTGCTGGGATGGAAGGAATATGAGTTAGAGGTGATGCGGGATCTGGCAGATAACGTTGTCATTATCTGCTCCATCGAGAACCTTGATCCAATGGGAGTGCACACTGGAGACTCCATCACCGTGGCTCCAGCACAAACGCTGACGGATAAGGAATATCAGCGATTACGGGATGCATCGATCAAAATTATTCGTGAAATTGGGGTTGAAACAGGTGGTTCTAACATCCAGTTCGCCGTCAATCCAGTGACAGGGCAGGTCATCGTCATTGAGATGAATCCTCGCGTGTCTCGAAGTTCAGCCCTGGCATCAAAAGCGACGGGCTTCCCGATTGCAAAGTTTGCGGCGAAGCTGGCAGTCGGCTACACCCTGAATGAGATTCCCAATGACATTACCAAGAAAACACCGGCTAGCTTTGAGCCCACCATCGATTATGTGGTGACTAAAATTCCCAGATTTGCCTTTGAGAAGTTTCCTGGTTCACAGTCGGTGTTGACGACTCAAATGAAATCTGTCGGTGAAGCGATGGCGATTGGCCGCACCTTCTTAGAGTCGTTCCAAAAGGCAATGCGATCGCTTGAAACTGGACGAGCCGGGTGGGGATGCGATCGCGATGAGAAGCTGCCTAAACTTTCTCAAATGGGTTCTATGCTCCGGACGCCCAGCCCAGACCGCATTTTAGCGGTGCGTCAAGCCCTGAAACTTGGCATGACGATTGAGGAAGTGTATGAGCTGACTAACATTGACCCGTGGTTTTTGGGCAAGTTTCAGCAACTCTTAGAGACCGAAAAGTTATTGAAGCGAACGCCGCTTAACCAACTCACGGCCGATCAGCTGTTTCATGTGAAGCAACAGGGCTTTAGCGATCGCCAGATTGCCTATGCTACTAAAACAACTGAAGCTGAGGTGCGGAGCTATCGGAAGGGACTGGCTATCGTCCCTGTGTATAAAACAGTTGATACCTGTGCTGCTGAGTTTGAAGCTCTGACGCCCTATTACTACTCCACCTATGAGCAGCCTGTGGCATCGGTCGATAGCAGCGAAGCAGCAGCAGACAGCGCTGTGACTTCGATTGCAGAGTCGGAAATCCTTCCGTCTGAAAAGCGGAAGGTCATGATTTTGGGAGGCGGTCCTAACCGCATTGGACAAGGCATTGAGTTCGACTATTGTTGTTGCCATGCGTCCTATGCGCTTCAGGACGATGGCTTTGAAACCATTATGGTCAACTCTAATCCTGAAACCGTTTCGACGGACTACGACACGAGCGATCGCCTCTACTTTGAGCCACTGACGCAAGAAGATGTGCTGAACATCATTGAAGCTGAGCAGCCCGAGGGAATCATCATTCAGTTTGGAGGACAGACACCACTTAAGTTAGCCGTACCGCTTCAGGCATACCTCTCTGACCCTGCCAATGAAGCAACAACCCAAATTTGGGGCACATCACCCGACTCGATTGATATTGCTGAAGATCGAGAGCGCTTCGAACATATTTTGCGAGAACTGGATATCAAACAACCCCCCAATGGAATTGCCCGCAGCTATAACGAGTCGCTGGCGATCGCTCGTGAGATTAGCTATCCCGTGGTGGTGCGACCGAGCTATGTGCTGGGTGGACGGGCGATGGAGATCGTTTACTCTGACGACGATCTCGAACGCTACATGACCTATGCCGTTCAAGTTGAGCCGGATCATCCCATCCTGATTGACAAGTTTTTGGAAAACGCCATTGAAGTCGATGTCGATGCGATCGCCGACCACACAGGTCAGGTTGTGATTGGCGGCATTATGGAGCACATCGAACAAGCTGGCATTCATTCCGGGGATTCTGCCTGTTCCATCCCGACTATTTCACTTTCTCCAAACGCACTTGAAATAATTCGCATCTGGACCATTCAGCTTGCCAAAGCACTCAAAGTGATAGGGCTCATGAACATTCAATTTGCCGTACAGGGTGAACAGGTTTACATCCTTGAAGCGAATCCCCGTGCATCAAGGACGGTTCCTTTCGTGTCCAAAGCCATTGGCGTTCCACTTGCGAAAATGGCGGTCCGGGTCATGTCGGGAGAACATCTGTCGAGCCTTGGGTTCACAGAAGAGGTGATTCCAAATCATCTAGCAGTCAAAGAAGCTGTATTACCATTCGAGAAATTTGCTGGAACAGATACCCTGCTTGGGCCTGAGATGCGTTCGACTGGGGAAGTCATGGGCATCGACACTGACTTTGGAAAAGCGTTTGCAAAGGCTGAGCTGGCTGCGTCTCAACGCATTCCTACAGATGGCACCGTCTTTGTTTCGGTGAATGATAGAGATAAGCAGGCTGTGGTCCCCATCGCGAAGGAGCTACAAGAACTCGGCTTCAGCATTGTCGCGACGAGCGGAACCCGAAAGGTGCTGAACGAACAGGGGATTGATGTTGACCTTGTCCTTAAAGTCCACGAAGGACGACCCAACATCGTAGACTCCATGAAAAACCATCAAATTCATTTGGTCATTAATAGTCCTGCAGGAGAAACGGCTCAAGAAGACGATCGCCTCATCCGCCGAACGGCGTTGGCCTACAAAATTCCAACCATCACGACCATGGCTGGAGCACGAGCAACAGCCAGCGCCATCCGTTCGCTGAAATCAGTCTCGCTGGATGTGAAATCCATTCAGGAATACGTGAGCTGAGCGCCACCAATGCTGTCATTCACGCGTTGTGAATGAGGAAGAGGATGAATCGAATCTAAGAACACTCAAGAGCTGACATCGCA
>JBCBLF010000152.1:0-11134 GCA_038520475.1 Cyanobacteria bacterium J06627_8 | reverse complement strand
AGGAATGTCATTTTGATCCAGCCAGTGGCCACCCTGTTGTGTACGACTTGGCAACCTACCATTTTCCAGCTCATGCTGACATTCCACACATTGAGGTCACCTTTGTCGGCGAACCAGATCTCAATTTTAATCCGTTGGGGGTGCGGGGTGCGGGAGAGATTGGCATTATGGGGGTCGCGCCAGCCGTGGCCAATGCGGTCTATCACGCGACGGGTAAGCGCATTCGTAATTTACCGATTGTTCCCGACAAGTTGCCTTAGAGCAATCTCCCATGCTGCTAGTGCGCCAATTTCAAGTTAATGAAGTGGGGAAATCACGATCGTGCATGAGTTAGAAGCGATTGTTTTAGCTAATAAAAAGAGTCAGCAAAAAAGGGAAACGACCTTCTTAGCCACTGTTGTGAACACATTTGGCTCTACATATCGGCAAAAGGGAGCCAAAATGTTAATTCAAGAAAACGGCAAAATGGTGGGAACCTTGAGTGGTGGATGTGTGGAAAATGATATCGTCCAGTACACTCAACAAATCGTGAGAGAACCTTTGGTCATCGAGTATGATGCGACTCAAACAGAAGAGGATTTGAGCTGGGGGTTTGGCCTGGGCTGTAATGGAATAGTAACAATCCTATTAGAAAAGCTTAATCAAGCGAACACCCTTTCACCTCTCAATTTAATCTCACAATGCCTGAACCAGAACAAAACCGGCGCGATCGCAACTATTTTTTCAGTCACAGGGACAATAGAGATAGGCTCTCGGTTAATTATCTACCCTGATAATAGAGCTGAGACCGATATTCAAGATCGCGATCTTGTTGAAGCGATCGCCTGCGATACAGTTCGGGCTAAAAAGGAACAAAAATCAACGATTAATCAATATCAGCTAACGTCAGGTAGCGTGGATGTTTTTATTGATGTTATCCACCCTCCTCGTTCTTTGATCGTATTTGGGGCAGGGCGAGATGCTCTACCTGTGGTAGCATCAGCAAAAGCGATTGGCTGGCAAGTGAGTGTCGTTGACTGTCGCGCGCTACAAGAAACACATCAGAGATTTGCGATCGCAGATAGAGTCATTCTCACCCATCGCGACATGATTAACCAACAGTTAGCCGTTGATGAGAATACGGTCGCTGTTGTGATGACCCACAACTACTGGGACGATCTGGAGATCATTAAATGGTTGCTCCCCACCCAAATCCCTTATCTGGGTGTGATGGGTTCAAAGAATCGTATTACTAACATCATCCAACAATTGCAGTCTGCGCCTGCTCAGTTAGAGAAAGTACATAGCCCGATTGGGTTAGATATTGGGGCAAATACACCCGCAGAAATTGCCACTGCGATCGTCGCCGAAATTCAAGCCGTCTTGGCAAAGCGTAATGGCGGTGTCAGCAAATATCGCCACCAACCGCTCCATCCGAGAGACAATATTCAACACAAGCAAGTAACGCTATTAGAGAACATGAAGGCGTTTGAATATAAATAATCTGCCTTTAGACAATTCATAGCGATATACAATAGTTGCATCAAGCACACTTCCCTATTCCCTATTCTCATCAAGCCAACAAGACATACTTGACCAAGGTGAGTAAACATTCAATTGCGATAATTATCCTCGCTGCGGGCGCCTCAAGACGGATGGGGCAGCCCAAGCAATTATTGTCCTATCGAGGCCAGACGTTATTGAGTCATGTCATTCAATGTGCGCTTGCGTCATCATGCAGTTCAGTCATCATCGTACTAGGCGCCCATTCCAGTAAAATAGCACCGACTATAGAACAATTTTCTATCGAAATAATCATCAATTCTGACTGGCATCAAGGGGTGAGTAGCTCTATTCGATGTGGACTTAATTATCTTAGAGAAAAATCCATCGGAGGAGTAATTTTTCTGACTTGTGATCAACCATTTATTTCGACAGAAATCATCGAGCGGTTAATCCGTCTCTACGACCAATCAAATCAGCCAATCATTGCTAGCCAATATGGAAAAATTGTCGGAATACCTTGCTTATTTACCTGCAGTGTTTATCCAGAACTCATGCAGGTACAAGGCGACTCTGGTGCTAAGAGCATCATTAAAAAAAATCGTTCTCGCATCGCTACAGTCGAGTTTCCTAGAGGTGCAATAGACCTGGATACGCCCGCCGACTATCAACAATTCATCAGAGAACAATCAAGCACCATAGGTTCTAACCCGATATAGAGGAGCGATCGCTATCCACCAACTATGAAGTCAAAACGCAATGGTGGGATGAAGGTGAGTTGTCGTTCAGCTCCAGGATAGGTAATGAGAGATGCTAGTAAGAGAGCGATCGCCCATATGTTATGTCAATAGTTTCTTACTTACATCATATCCCTCTTCTATCACTCTAGGAAATGGAAAACTGAAAGCCTCATTCTCTTATGTCTGTCATTCTTCCTTGACCGCAGGCCTCTCAGGCGTCAGCTGCAGATAAAGCCCTGGCACCACCAACAGCGCGATCGCCGTCGCTGAAACTAACCCAAACACAATCGCCATGCAGAGGGGAAACCATTGAGCATTGCTCAACGCCAGAGGTAATAAACCTGCCACTGTGGTAATCGAGGTGGTGAGGATGGGGCGGAGGCGATCGCTGACTCCCTGGGCGGCGGCATGACGCACGTCTAGTCCCTCCCGGCGACGCTCGTTCATCGTTTCTACCATTACAATGGCATCATTAACCACAATGCCCGTGAGAGCAATCACCCCGATCGCCACCGGAAAGGAGAAGGATTCCCCCAGTAAAAACAGGCCAAAAAAGGTGCCAATCAGAGCAAAGGGGATGGTCATCATGATGATGAACGGCTGAGTGTAGGAGCCAAACTGTAGCACCAACACCGCAAATACCAAGAAAATGGCGATCACCAGCATCTGCCCCGCCGAGCTGAAGGTTTCACCCGTGGTGTCGGCGTCACCGCCGAAGCGGTAGGTGTAGCCGTTGGGCCAGCGTTCAAGGTTGTCGTGATCATTGTTGGTGGGGTCGTACTGCAGGGCCTCTAGCTTGGGCCGCAGCGCTGCTAAAATTTCGCTGTCAAACGTGTCTGACCCTGGAACGGTTTTGGCTAGCACCGTGACGCTCCGCTGGGCAGTCCGGTGGGTAATGGAAAGGGGCACGGCATCCGGTATGTTCACAAGCAGAGCGTCAGCGGGGAGAACCTGACCCTCAGGGGTGACAAAACGCAGAGTAGCAAACTCATCGAGCCCAGTAGGTCCGCCAATGTTGCCCTGTTGAGAGGGCCACTGGGTACTGAGGTGAATTTCTAAGTCGTCTTCACCGCTGCCGACAGAAAAATCCCCGATGTCGTTGTCAGTTAGCAAGTAACGACCTTGAGCCCCCAAATCATCTTGCCCGATGCTATAGAAGTCGAGAGCCTCCCGCTTGGGAACCAGCTTGTAGTCGTCCCGCAAGTTACCCATGTCGTCTCGGACGTCCATAGTGCCAGGAATCTCTCGCAGGGCCTGCTGCACTTGGCTAGAAATCTGCCGCAGGGTCTGTAGGTCGTCGCCATAGATTTCCACCTGGATGGGGTCTTCACTGCCTCCAGATCGTTCGTACTGTAGAGAGAGGACTGCACCCGGATAGTCTCGAATCACCTCGTCTTCGAGGGTTCGTCTCAGCTTTGGTAGGTATTGGAAGGAATCTTGCTGCCGCTTCGATCGCTCGACAAACACTGTCGATAGACCCACGAAGTAGTCGGCGCTGCTGGGCTTCAGCTCACCAGAACTGACCAGATTGCTCCGCTGTCCTACGAGCTTTACGACGCTGGCAAACACAGGCTGATCCTCAGACTCCCCATCAGTGTCACTGTAGTTACGGACAATGTCGCCCAGGCGATCCGCCACCTCCTGCGATCGCTCCAAGGTCGTGGGAGGGGACAGTTCTACATTGATGCTTAATTTGAGGCGATCGGTGGAGGGAAACAATGACACCGTCAGCTGAGCAAACAAAATCAACGACACCATAAACAATGCCACGCTGCCCAGGGTCCATCGCTGTGCTGTACGTCGATGGACTACAGTGTTGCGTAGAGTCCACTGGGCAAATCGTGCTGAACTCGTTTCCGTGAGGCGATCGATAAAGGTCTGAGAATGAGAGCCGCCAGGCCGATCCAGTAGGAACTTAGAAAGTGGAATGACTGCTAGCAAAGCCAGCACATAACTGAGTACGAGGCAGGTGATGGCGCTAATAGGAATGAGACGGATAAACTGGCCCAGGGTCCCCGAAATGGCCATCAGCGGCGCCATTGCTAAAATTGTCGTCAACTGCCCAGCAAAGGCAGGCATGCCGTAGGACCTGACTGTTTTGACAGCGGACTCGGCAAAGGTGAGCCCCTCTACAAATAGCCCCTCGTGTAGCCCCTCCAGCATGAGGATAAACACATCCACCAGCAGTCCTAGAGCCAAGATCATCCCCACCATCACCATGGAGTTGAGGGTGTAGCCGAGCATCCAAAGCACAAATACTGCTCCGGCAAAGGTCATGGGAATGGCAAGACCTGCCACTATCGCTTCTCGCCAAGTGAGGGCAATGAATAAGATAGCAAAGACACATAGGGAAGCCTGCAGCACATTGCTGATAAGATCACCAAGCTCATCTTCGATTGACTCTGAGTCGTCATTGAGGATGCGGTAGTCTAATCCGTAGGGCCACACTTCTGGGTCTTGGCGCGCTATTTCCATCGCTGCCAGCGTGTCGTCAACGACTTGAATCGTATCGCTGCCCGCCACCTTAACCACATCTAGGGTGACTGTGGGCATAAACGGTTGCCCTTCCCAACTCAGAAATGCCCGCGACGTCTCTCGCTCTGGCCCCTGGAACACCTCTGCCACTTCCTCCAGCCGCACCACACGATTGTCTAGGCGAGCTACTGGAACGCTTTTCAGATCACCCAGGGTGCGAAAGCGGCCATACAGGCGCACTTGAGCCCCGATGTCGTCATCACGCACCAGGTCCCAAGAAAAATCGGTATTTCCAGTTTGGATGGCGTTCTCCACCTGAGTGGCCGAAATTCCCAAAGTCGTTAAGCGGCTGGGCAGCAGTTGCACATGCACCACCTCATCGCGCTGACCAGCAAGGTTTACCTCTCGTACATTATTGACGGCTTCTAGCCGTTGCTGCAGGGACTCTGCCGCTCGCCTGAGCAACGTCTCATCCAGGTTCTCCCCTACCAAAGCCAAGCTCAACACCGGAGCATCCTGTGCCGACAGCTGCTGAAAGTCAGGTACCTCTCGCCCAGTGGAGGCATCAGGCAATTCTGATTCGGCGTCATCTACCTCGCCCCGTAGTGCCTGAATCGACTCGGCAATCGGGGCCTCTGCTCGAAACGAGACGTCGATAATGGAGGAGGAATTAAAGGTCGCACTGGTCAGATCGTCCAACCCCTGTAGACTTCTAATGCCCTCTTCCAGTTCATTAGTGACCTGACTCTCCATCGTCTCTACATCGGTGCCGCCCCACAGCGTGGTGATTCTGGCTCGGGCAATGTTGATGTCGGGTTCACCTTCTTTCACCATGGAAAAATAGCCTAAGATTCCTCCCAACAGCAGCAGGGTGCATAGGAGAGTGGCAAAAATCTGGCGGACAAAGAAGAAGTCCATCCAGGGAGGAATTCGAGTATCCCTAGCTTCAGCGTCGGGAGCGTTTAGACGAGTGTCAGATGAATGATGCTTTGTCATGGGGTTTCAGCAATTCTTACCTTGTGCCATCGGAGTTAATCACGTCTACTGGCGTTCCATCGGCAAGTCGGTTCTGACCTTCTACCACCACCAGTTCACCTGGTCTTACGCCAGAAAGCACGCCTACTTCTGAAAAGCCTCGAATGCCCTGGCTGATGGGGCGGCGCTGAACCGTATTATTTTCTTCATTGACCACAAAGACGTAGGTTTCTTGGCTTCTAGAGGTCACCGCTCCTAACGGCACCACAACGGAATCGGGGCGAGCAGCAACCTCAATCCACACGTAAACTCGACCATTCACCGTTAGATTTCGCACTGGCTGCAGATTGCGGATCGTGACTTCGGTGCCCCGCCCCTCTGGCGTCTGGGATGGACTCACTGCAAAAACGATTCCAGCGCTGCCCTGTTGCCTTGCGATATCGAGTAGATCCTGTTGAGATGCACCGATAGCTTGGGCTTGACTCACCTGCTCTTCGGGAACAGCATAAACCCTTTGTCCTGGACGGATAGCCTCTACCTTACTTGACTGAACCTCTAATCGCACTTCAAAGGACTCGGGATTGACCACCACAATTGGTGCCGTATCAATCAGACTCTGGGCGCTGCTGGTATTGAGGTACTGCGTATCCCAGTAGTCCTGTTCTTGGATATTGATGTAAGCGACAACGCCGTCTGAAGAGGCGATTAGCTGGGTATCTTCTAGATCAACTGCTGTATTGTTTCGATTAGCCTGAGCCGCCTCTACAGAAGCTTCGGCTGAGATAACCCCTTCTTCGGCGGAAACGACGCTTTGTTGGGCGGTTTCGAGGCGAGCACGGGCGCGATCTACTTCATTTTGGGCCACATCGCGATCGCTAGCAGAAAGGGCTCCCTGCTCAAATAGCTCCTGATTCCGCTGTAATTCCGATTCCGCTAAAGCAAGATCAGATTCAGCTTCCGCCAAGCTTGCCTGGGTTTCCCGCAGCGACGCTTCTGCCTGGTTCCACTGGCTCACAGCTACCTGAACATCAGCATCTGCTGAAATGATACTGGAGGTTTGCTTGCGGTCGTCAATAGTAGCAAGCAGTTGTCCCTGGGAGACCGGATCACCTGCCTTCAGGGATTCTCCATTCACTTTCGCTATATAGGTTACCGTACCACTCGCTTCGAAGGTCAGTGGCTCCAACTGTACTGGCACAGAGATGCCTTCATCAAATACCCACTCTTCTACGAGGCCTGTTTGGACGCGCACTACTCGAACCGGCAGATCCTCAGACACACTGATTTGCACGTCGCTGCTAGGGGTCGCCATCCTCCTCTGGTATATGCGCCAGCCCCCAAAGGCTGCGATCGCCACAATGGCCAGGGCAACCGCTGGCCAATAGGATTTCTTGCGTCTGTAATCAGAGGTGTCAGCATCACTAACAGGGGTTTCCTGAGCTACTTCAGTTTCCGAGAGGGGAAACAGATCAGAGTTGGTACTCTCATCAGGCATAACAATTCAAGCTGCAATAACGTCAATGGTAATCAGGTCTTTGGAACGTTTATCTTTGGAGCGCTTAATTTATGCAGAAACCTAGACGCTTAACTTATGCGCGTTCCATGAGGTTACTCCTTCAGTTCCTCAACACGTTGAGCCCCCACTAATTGCTGAGGAACCGAAGAAACAAGTACACTAGCCTCTGAGAGGTAAGCATACGACTTCAAAGCTTACAGACTATTTCTACGTTCTCATAGGGCCAAAAGTCCTAATTCTACTAAGCCCTAGTCTTAAACAGAAGATAACGATTAGGCCACATATCAACTAGCTCATCGATCGGTACTAGGACTAACGGGCTAAGAACTAGTACCAATAGTCCAGAACAATGAGTCCTCTACAGAGATGAAATGGTAAGGTGGGACGATGCGAAAAGCAGTTTGTATTCGTATTGTGGAGCCGTCCACAAGTAAGCACACGACTGAGATGTGTTTAAAACCTTATAGTGCCTGTGTTCACAATGTTGGTTGAGACAATCTCGGCTAGGGTTACCACCAAATCCCCTTTGTCGTAGGAGAATATTCTTAGCCACAATGCCTTAGCCATATTTACAATGACTTCTCCTACTCAGTACAAGCCTAGTCCTCCTCGTCTGATGCTTTATCTGGAATGGATTTTTCTAGGAATAATCGCTATCACTACTATCATTGTTGCGTGGCTTGATGTATACCCACAATTTCCGTTTTTAGCATTCTCTTGTCTTGGATTATTAGGGGTATTGGGGCTGCCGATTTTCAAAAGTAGATTTCCCTACAATTGCTGGCTGACAGTAGCAGAGTTTGGGCTAATGTTGCTTCCATACGCTACTGAGGAGCGCATTCCTAATTCGTTAATTTTAGGAGCATTGTTGGTGATTCGGAGCGCTCAGAGATTCAACTTTCTAGGTCGTGTTGTTGTCGCAATCAGCGCATATGTGTCACATATTTTCATCCTTTTCTTCTTAGATGAAGAGCCTTTATTTCCCTTAAGTTTTATTTTTAATGTAACTCATGTTATTCCAAGAAATCCTTTAAATCTTCTTGTCTTAAAGTTCAATGCAGCTATCCACTATGGAATGATGCTAACGTTTCTATTTCTGTTGACGAATTCCTTCATCGCTGAACGTCAAAATCGTCAACGATTATCAGCTGCTTTAACCCAACTTAGGCAATACGCGTTGCGAATTGAAGATCAAGCCGCCCTTCACGAGCGTAATCGTATCGCCCGTGAGATTCACGATGCCCTGGGGCATACCCTTACAGCGCAAAGTGTTCAACTTGATGGCGGTTTGGTGTTGTTGAAAACCGCCAAATCTGCACAAGCTGTCTCGTTTTTTAATACAGCAAAAGCTCTCTGTGCTCAGGCATTGCAGGAAATGCGCCAGTCTGTTTCCATGTTGCGTAGTAACTGCCTAGCAGAAAAATCACTAGAAGCGGCGATCGCATCCTTAGTTGAAGACTTTAGGGCAACGACCCCTACAACCATAGAGTGGACCGTTGATCTCCCCCGCCCACTCCCCTCAGAATTGAGTTCTACAGTGTATCGAATTGTACAGGCTGCATTAACCAACATTATTTGTCACAGCAATGCAACAGAGGCAAACTTGCAGCTGACCGCTCAAAGTCAAACGTTATACTTACTAATTAAAGATAATGGGCAGGGTTTCGATCCTGCGCAAAATTCAACCGGATTTGGAATTGAAGGAATGCGAGAAAGAACCCTGGCACTAGACGGGCAATTTTCCTTGTTCAGTGAACCTGGCCTAGGTTGCCTAATTACAGCCCAGATTCCGCTACCTAAAACATTGCCATGATTCACCTCTTACTGGTAGACGATCAGACCCTGGTTCGACAGGGATTTAGGGTGTTGCTTGAGGCTTACGAGGATATTCAAGTCGTAGGAGAAGCAGAGAACGGCAAACAAGCCATCCAACAAGTTGAGACGTTGCACCCTGATATCGTGTTGCTCGATGTACGCATGCCAGAAATGGATGGTGTAGCTGCGGCAAAATCTATCTGCCAGCGATTTGATGGGGTCAAAGTTTTGATGTTGTCTACATTTGATGACGAATACTATGTATGCCGGGCCATGAAGTTTGGGGCAGCTGGCTATTTGTTAAAAGATACGAATGCTGCAGAGCTAGTCCAAGCCATTCGCATGGCGCTCCAAGGCTACACCCAATTTGGCCCTGGCCTGTTCCAGAAATCAATGATGGCAACTCCTTCGAGGAATAAGGATACAGTGTCTTATCCTGTCTCAAACACGTCTAAAGAGCTTCCCCCTGAGCTACAGAAATTGACGAAACGAGAAAAGGAAGTGTTGTGCTTAATCATCACTGGGGCTACAAATCGAGAAATCGCTAAAGCGCTATTCATCTCAGAGCGCACTGTCAAGAATCACGTTACTAGTATCCTAGGTTGCCTGAATGTAGCGGGTCGAATCCAGGCAGCGATGTTTGCTAGTTGCCCCTGAAAAACTGAATCCATTAAGAAATGACCGATAACTCAAGCGTCGAACGAGGGGATAGAATTGCAAGGATCTGAGCAATTCTATCCAAAACCTTGCAAAATGACGGACTCCTCTGATGCATCTGCAGGCAATTCACCCAAGAGCGAACTAGAACGACAGTTGAACCCTCAACACCCTCTAGTCACACTTGCAAAAACGATAGACTGGTCGTCGTTTGAAGATGCATTGGGGCGAACAACAAGTTCGGCAGGGGGGCGCCACGCATTGCCGACCCGGTTGATGGTGGGACTGCATTATCTGAAAAGCTTGTACAACGAAAGTGATGAATCGGTAGTGAGCAAATGGGTGGAGAATCCTTACTGGCAATATTTTTGCGGAGAAGAGCGATTCCAACACGAATTGCCTTGTCATCCAACGAGTTTAGTGAAGTGGCGGAAATACATCGGTGTTGAAGGGATGGAGACCTTACTGAAGGAAATTCTCAGTACAGCGCTGCAGATAGGAGTGCTGAAGGCCAAAGACATTGAGCGAGTGAATGTAGACACGACAGTGCAAGAGAAGGCGATTGCGTTTCCCACCGATGCAAGGCTGTATGACAAAGCCCGTCGAACGTTAGTGAAAGCGGCTCAAAGCCGTCACATTCCGCTGCGCCAAAGCTATGTTCGTGTCGGCAAACGAGCCTTGTTTCAACAAAGCCGCTATCGAGGGGCCCGGCAACTCAAGCGTGCTCGCAAACACACCCGCAAACTTCGCACCTATTTGGGGCGGGTGATTCGAGACATTGAGCGAAAAATTCCCCAACCCGATGCAGTGATGCAAACCCTTCTAGAGAGAGCTACCCAGATTTTTCAGCAACAGCGCAACGATACGCACAAAGTCTACAGCATGCATGCGCCTGAAGTGGAATGCATTGCGAAAGGGAAAATTCACAAACGCTACGAGTTTGGCTGCAAAGTGGTTTTGGTGACCACCGGTCAAACGAATTGGATTGTTGGGGCGATGGCGGTACACGGCAATCCATACGATGGAGCAACGCTCACTAGGGCGATTGAGCAAACCCAACGATTGAATGGACAGCGACCCAAACAAGCTGCCGTCGACAAAGGATTTCGTGGACAGACCCATCATCCTCCAGATCTACAGGTGTTGGTTGCCGGAAGTCGTCGCTTTACACGTAAGCTCCGTCGTTGGTTGAAACGTCGCAGTGCCATTGAACCCGTCATTAGCCATGCCAAGCATGAGCATGGAATGAATCGAAACTATCTGAAAGGAGAGCAGGGTGACTGCATCAATACCTTACTCGCTGCTTGCGGTTTCAACTTGCGAAAATTGTGGCGTTTTTTTCACGATTTGCACTGCTCATCCTCGTGCTTGACTGCTTAGTCTTAAGTTTTTCAGGGACAACTAGCTTATTCAGATCATGAAATAAATGCACCACATGAAATGATCTACCTTTGGAGTAGCGACGAAATTTGTT